>JAYVTP010000325.1:0-15955 GCA_043788685.1 Pseudolysobacter sp.
TTCTCAAGCTCCCAGGTGTTGATAGAGTTGTGTCAGCGCATCACGAGCCGCGCTCAAACGCCAGATCCGCTGTTGGATAGTATCACACGAAACCTGACAGTTAGCGACACCCGACGGATCGTCATCTGCCGCACCGGTCGTCACACCTGGACCCAGGGCGTGAATCGTGCGTTTAATCCAAGATTCAGCAGCGGGGTTGTTACTCATGAGCTCCTACTCCAAAGCACGGTCATTTCAGATGCCGTCGCCATGCGAATCGAATACTCCCCGCGATCAGCGTTATAGCTTGGATTGAAAACGAATAGAGATTCCGCACCTGTGGTGTCATTGGGCGGATCGGTAGTCTTATGCACTACGCAGCTGCAAAACACTAGCCACCTGCCCACCTTCATCACAGCAATTGACCAGTCGGGCTCAGCAAACGATGGCGTAGAGTGAAGTCGACCGACCGATTTCTACCTCTCGATGTCCTTCATGAAGGGCGACTTCCGATACGTCCATTGCCGCGCGCATGACTGGTCGCCGCGACCGATCAGCCGTGACCAGAATAGCGATCCTTTCCAATGAATTGCGGGTGCGCCGGGATTGAGCAATGACATTGCTCCCTTTTGGTGATGCACGGTGCCGCGCTATATCGAAGCTAACGGAAGGCGAGGAATTTGCTAAAATCGACATCTTGAACAGCCTCACGCTTTAGGATTAAGATCAATCCGATTGTCACGCATATCACCGACGCAACAAGCTGTGTCGCATCCTTACGGGGGTGGATTTGAGCGAGCTTGCATCTTCTGGCGTTACCCAGCCTGACCGAATTTCATGGCGTGGCGATTTCGCGCTGCTATGTGCGTTCGCCGCGCTGCGGCTCGTTCTGCATCTCGTGCTCAATACGCAGTACGGCTTTCACCGCGATGAACTGCAAGTGCTCGACGATGCCCGGCATCTCGATTGGGGCTACGTCCCGTATCCGCCACTGACTCCGTTTCTTGGCTGGATTGAACTGCATTTGTTCGGTACGTCGTTGACCGGATTCCGCTTCTTTGCGGCGCTGGCGCAATGCGCCGTCATGGTGCTAGCCGGACTGATCGCGCGCGAACTCGGGGGTCGGCGTTTCGCGATGATGCTCGCGGCGACCGCGACGGCGTGCATGCCGTTTTCGCTGATCATGTCGAGTGTGTTGATGTACTCCTCGCTCGACTTTCTTTGGTGGGTTGCAGTCGCATACCTCGTGCTGCGTTTGATCAACAGCGGCGATCCACGCTGGTGGCTCGCGATTGGAGTCGCGTTCGGCCTCGGACTGATGACCCGTTACACGATCGCGATCGCCGCTGCCGGCCTGTTCGTCGGCATCATTGCAACGCCCATGCGACGCTACTTGGCAACGCCTTGGCCTTGGCTGGGCGCGGGCGTGGCCTTCCTGCTGTTCCTGCCAAACCTGATCTGGCAGGCGCAGCATGATTTTATTTACCTCGATTTCGTGCAGCAGATACACGCGCGCGACATCCGATGGCATCGCACCGCTGGATTCTGGATCGAACAGTTCTACGCGAACGCTGGACCACTGCTGTTACCGTTGTGGGTTGCGGGACTGGCTTTCCTGGGTTTGGCGAAATCGATGAAGCCGTATCGCATCCTCGCCCTGGTCTATGTAATTGCTTTGATGCTGTTCGCGCTGTCGGCGGGTCGCGGTTACTACATGGCGCCCGCGTACCCAATGCTGCTCGCGGCCGGCGCAGTGGCTTTGCAAAACGCGCTTGCACGCATGCAGGAAAGATCGGCGCGCATTCTGCGCGCCAGTAGCTGGGTATTGCTCGCGCTCGCGGGCGTGGGCAGCATTGCATTGACTTTGCCGGTCGCACCGGTAAATTCGGCGCTCTGGCACGCGGCCCGCAGGATGCACGACACGTTCGCCGAGCAGATCGGTTGGCAGGAGCTGGCGCAACAAGTAGCCCATATCTATCACGCGCTCCCCGAGAGTGAACGCGGGCACGCCGCAATCCTCGCCAACAACTATGGCGAGGCTGGCGCAATGAATCTGTATGGATCGGCGTTAGGCCTGCCCCCTGTTACCAGCCGTACCAATACCTACTGGTTGCGTGGCTACAACGATCCGCCGCCGACCATCATCATTGAGTTGGGCAATACCGCTGAGGACGAGAAGGGGTCCTCAGCGCGATGCACTTCGTTTGGCCGCTTCCGCAACAGCGAGGGCGTCGATAACGAAGAATCCAGCGGGGGCTATGAGATTTTCGTTTGTCGCGACATACCGGCGCAGTGGCCGGATATATGGGGAAAGAAACCGCGTTTCGGCTGACGTTGCCTGTCTCCGCGACGTCCCGCCGACACGCTCGGGCATCGTGTGTTAATTCTCACCACAGACTAAGCCGTTTTGGCTGGGTTTTTTCGTTTCAGATTAAGCCGAGGAAATGCTCGGAAAAGTAGTCATCGTGTTGTTTTCAGCGGCTCAACTTTCGATGAAAACGATGGCTCAGTCTCGGATGGAAATCAACATAATGGATTTCTCGACCGCAGCGAAATGTGGGCGCTGCAAGCGTGCTGCGATTGTTATATCTCGCTGCACCGCTCCGAAGGTTTGGGTTTGGGCATGGCGGAATGCATGCTGTTTGGCAAACCCGTCGTCGCAACGGCATATTCGGGCAACCTCGCTTTCATGGATGCGCACAACAGTTGCCTCGTCGGACACACCCTGATCCCCTTGGAAGAAGGCCAGTATCCGGCTTGGCAAGGCCAGCATTGGGCCGAGCCGGACATCGATCAGGCAGCAGCGTACCTTGCGCGGCTGGCCGACGATCCGGCCTATGCGCGCGCGATCGGCGAAAAAGCAAAAGCGAGTGTGCGCCAGCGCTTTTCGGTCGCGTCGAGTCTTGCAGCGATTACTGCACGGCTCGCGGAAATCCACTCGCGAAAGCCGAGTTGACATGTAGGCGGCGCACGAGCGGCAGTGCTGCACGATGGCGAAGCCGAAGCTCCATGTCGGCGCCCAGGATATCCGCATGGACGGCTTCGCGACCGCCTGATTAACGCTAAACCGATAGCGGATGTCACCGATTTCCGAATGACGCCAGCGGACGTTAGACTGCGCGTTGATCCGAGCGTCGGCAATCAATGGGAACCCTGTAAAACGCGCACTTATTTCTGGAATCACCGGCCAAGACGGCGCGTATCTGGCGGAGTTTTTACTCGGCAAAGGCTACGAGGTGCATGGCATCAAACGCCATGCATCGTCTTTCAATACCGATCATATCGATCACTTGCAGCAGGACCCGCGTGATTCGGCGCGCAGCTTTTTTCTGCACTACGGCGACCTCACCGACGCTACCAATCTCATCCGCATCGTGCAGCAAGTGCCGCCGGATGAAATCTACAATCTCGGCGCGCAGAGTCATGTGCAGGTCTCGTTCGAGACGCCGGAATATACCGCCAATACCGATGCCATCGGCACGTTGCGACTGCTCGAAGCGATCCGCATTCTCGGCCTGCAGGACAAGACGCGTTTTTATCAGGCCTCGACATCGGAGTTGTACGGCAAGGCGCAACAATCGCCTCAAACTGAAACCACGCCGTTCTATCCGCGCTCGCCGTATGGCGTGGCCAAACTGTATGCGTACTGGATCACCGTGAATTATCGCGAAGCGCACGGACTGTATGCGTGCAACGGCATCATGTTCAATCACGAATCGCCGTTGCGCGGCGAAACATTTGTCACACGCAAGATCACACGCGGTCTGGCGCGGATTCATCTCGGGCAGCAGGATTGCCTGTATCTGGGTAACCTTGATGCACGCCGCGACTGGGGCCATGCGCGCGATTTTGTCGAGGCGCAATGGCTGATGCTGCAACGGGATGCGCCCGAAGATTACGTCATCGCCACCGGCGTGCAGCATTCGGTGCGCGAGTTCGTCAATTGCGCCGCCAGTGAAATCGGCATCCGCATCGATTGGGTTGGCAGTGGTGCCGAGGAGCACGGTGTGGTTGCAGCAGCGCCGGCGGAATCTGCGCTGCGGCCGGGACAGCGCATCGTGAACATCGACTCACGCTACCTGCGTTCGGCCGAAGTCGAAACCCTGCTCGGTGATTCAAGCAAGGCGCGCCGAAAACTCGGATGGTTTCCACGCACCGATTTCGATGCGCTCGTGCGTGAAATGATGCAGGCCGATTTGAATATCGCCCAGCGCAACGAACTGGTAAGCAATGCCGGATTCCGCTCGCGCAATCGTAACGAGTAGGTTCGTGCGTAAAAATCGATGCCTCGCAGCGCGGATGCGCATATCAACGATGAGGCGAGGTCGAGTGATGCCTGCTCAGAACTGTCGCCGCTGGATGCCGGTTGGCGACGGATTCCCCTACGCGCCGATAACGTCCGATCGCGTCGGGTTCCAGCAAAATCATGGCGCTGCGCTTCCTAGCTGCGCGCGGGCTCGCTATAATCAGTAGTCTATGTGTGGAATGGCCGATCCTGGCCCCGATGCAACAGCCAAGGTACCTCTGTGAGCAACCCCGTTAACAAGACCGACCTGCAATTCCTCAAGCACTTCTCGATGATCATCGGCTTTCTTGTGCTGGTCACTGCCGCATTGATGGCGGTGGCGGCGTACCTCTATGCCTTGCATCCGCCGCCGCAGAATCCGCTGCACGCGCAGCAGGTGGAATCGCGCATCACACCGATCGGCGATGCTTACGCCGGCGATACCGGCCGCGCTGCGAAACTCGCCACCGAGCAGGCCGCGCAGAAAGCCGCCGCCGCGCAAGTGGCCTACGGTGGAACCACCGATGGCAAGACCATTTTCGGCAACCTGTGCCACAGTTGCCACGAAACCGGCGTCGCCGGCGCACCGATGCTGACCGACAAGGCCAACTGGGCGCCGCGTGTGGCGCAGGGTCTGGATACCTTGGTCTCGCATGCGATCAACGGTTACAACGGCAAGGCCGGTGCGATGCCGGCGCGCGGCGGCAATCCATCGTTGAACGATGCGCAGGTCAAGGCTACGGTCGAGTGGATGTTGACCCAGGTCAAATAACACGCTCGCCGGAAATCTGATCGCGATTCGAAACTGCGCCGCCTTTGGGCGGCGTAGTCGTTTCAGGAGTTCGGATTGGCAGATTCGAGTTGCAGCAAACGCGCATGCTCGCCCTCGGCGAACTGTATCAGGATCGGAAAAAACGCCGCGAACAATTCGCTCAGCGGTGCCGCGAGGGCAAACAGCGGCGCGGAACTTTCAGCCAGCGGATTGGCATGTTTCAAGCGATGCCCGATGCCATGCAGCACCTCGACGATCATCTGTGGATCGGCGTATGCGGCGAGTCCTCCATGCGTATCGATGTAACGGATGAAGCGCTGCATCGGCAACGGCATTTGCTGTTGCGACTCGCGCAACAGTGACATCATGCGTGCCGAAAATGGCGCCAGCGGCTCACCGCTGTAACGCGAAAAATCGCGCGCGAGCAGATGATCGAAATATACATCCAACAGGATGCCGGCATAACGCCGCTGCGGCGGCACGAACAACGCGCGCGCCCGCACCACCAGCGCATGCGCATCGGTGAATGTATCGATATGCCGATGCAGGATTACACCCGCGCGCAAATTTGGCGACCATGCCGCATCCGGAGCGCCGCGCCAGAAATCGGCGAGCACGCCGCCGAGTTGTAGTTGCGGATCGGCACCGGCAAGCAGGCTGTGCGCGAGATAATTCATTTAGAGATCCTGCCCCGTAATTTTTGACGACAGACGCATCCTGCGACCTCGCCGCGATTTGCCCGGCACAGCTCGGGCGAGGCGAGCACGGCGCTATCGATGCGATGGATCTTTGATCCCCGCACAAACGCGTCAATCGCTCTTCGACTGCAGCGCCCGACGAAGCGCGGGAGATTTGGTCACAGTTTTTTTCGCTGTCTTCGCTGTCTTCGCTGTCTTCGCTGTCACGCGATTTTTTGTTGCTGCCTGCTTATTAGCGGGCACGTGTTTCAGTACCTTCGGGCGCGCCGTGGATCTTGATTCCGGTGGTGTATCAGGCCGTGGATCCGACTGCATTTCCAGACCGAACAGCGCGGCAAGATCATCCTCGACCAACAGCTTCGCATCCGCCACGGGTTTGGCCACTAGCGTGCGGCCGTTGGCGGCGTTGGCGATCAGCTCGCCTTCATCCACGGCGCGCAGTTTGAAGATCAGGCCGGGTTGCGTGTCCAGGCGCGCACCGATGCCGTACAGCACGGCGGCAATGTGCTTGCACATCGTGGCCGAATCGGGGCAACTGCAAGTGAATTTGATTTCGCCGGGAGCCGGGAAAAGCCCGATCCCCGGCTGGCAGACACGCGCCATGATCGCGCTGGAGAACTGCCCCTGCAATAGCTCGACCAGCGAGTCGATGGACCCGACACAATCGTGGCAAATCGCGCGCCACTGTGGCGACGGTATCGGTGACACTCGCACCACAACCCGATAGAGCTGCGAGCCGGCGACGGCAGCCGCAACCTCACCACCGTGGACTTGCAGATCGATCACCGCACCGTTGCGCACATAGGCCTGTCCGCGCGGCAGGCGATTGGCGTAATCGCTATACGCTTCGAGATTGCTGCACCAGGCCTTGCCCCAGAACGTTTTTGCAATCGTGCGTCCCTGCAATAGCACCGGCGCGACGGCCTGTCCCTTTTTTTGCAGCTTGGCGACTTCACGCGCCGCCTTGCTGCGCTGCTCGGCAACACTGACATAGCGCGGCCAGGGAGAATAATAGTCATTGTCGTTGGCCACCTTTCAGTTCTCCTGCATGGCGGCATGAATGTCGAGCGCGACCAGCTTGAGCAGCTCGTTGTCCGGCAGCTCGGTCAGCATGCGATCGGCCGCGCCTTCCAGCAGGTCGTTCGACAACTGGCGTTTGCTGTCGATGAGGGCGTCGAGTTTTTCCTCAATCGTGCCGGTGCATACGAATTTGTGCACGAGCACGTTGCGGGTCTGGCCGATGCGAAACGCACGATCGGTGGCTTGATTCTCCACCGCCGGATTCCACCAGCGGTCGAAGTGGATGATGTGCGAGGCAGCGGTGAGATTGAGCCCGGCGCCGCCGGCCTTGAGCGAGAGCACAAAAAACGGCACGGCTTCGTCGTGCTGAAAACGCTGCACCAATTGCTGCCGTTGTTTCACCGCCGTACCGCCGTGCAGCACCAGGCCCGCGCGCCCGAACACCGCGCCGAGAAATGCCGCGAGCGGGGCTGTCATCTCGCGAAACTGCGTGAACACCAGCACCTTTTCCTGCTTGGCCGCGATCACTTCGGCCAGCTCGCGCAAACGCACCCACTTGCCGCTGTCTTGCTCGTGCCAGGCATGATCGCCGAGCCACTGCGAGGGATGGTTGCAGATCTGTTTCAAGCGCATCAGAAACGCCAGCACGAGGCCTCGCCGCTGCATGCCTTCGGTCGCTTCAAGTCGGCTCGCCAGTTCTTCCACGGCGGCCTGATACAACGCGGCCTGCTTGCGACTCAGCAGGCAATACGCCTTGAGTTCGGTCTTTTCCGGCAAGTCGGAAATCACCGTCTTGTCGGTTTTCATGCGGCGCAGGATGTAGGGACGCACCAGCTCACGCAGCGGCGCGTAGGCGTTGTGCTGGCGCTGCGCAAGCTGCTTCTGCAAACTCGCAAACTGCCGCGCCGAACCGAGCAGGCCCGGATTGAGGAAATCGAAGATCGACCATAAATCCGCCAGCCGGTTTTCGATCGGCGTACCGGTTAGCGCAATGCGCGCCTCGGCAGCCAGTTGCTTGCAGGCGCGGGTTTGCCGGGCATTCGGATTCTTGATCGCCTGCGCCTCGTCGAGTATCACGATGCGCCATTTGCTCTCGGCCAGCCACGGCAAACGCGACAGCGTGCCGTAACTGGTGATGACCAGATCGACCTGCGCCAGTCCAGCCGGATCGAATGCCTTCAGATCACGCGCTGACAGCGCCGAAGGATGTGCCAGCAATACGGTCAACGTCGGCGCAAAACGTGCGATCTCACCGACCCAGTTGGCGAGCAGCGACGTCGGCGCGACCAGCAGACTCGGCGGTCGACGCACGCCGGATGTCACCGGTTTTGCCGTGGCGCTGGCGTTTTTCAGCACGAGCAATAACGACAGCACCTGGATGGTCTTGCCCAAGCCCATGTCGTCGGCCAGGCAGGCACCAAGACCGAGACTCGATACCAGATGCAGCCAGCGCACGCCCACGTGTTGATACGGCCGCAACGTGGCATGCAATGCCACGCCCGGATCCAGCGCGGCCTCGGCCTGCGGATCGCGCAGCCGTCGCAGCAGGTCGGCCAGCCACGGCCCCGCCACCACTTGCGACCAGTCTGCGCTCGCGGCCAGGCGCGGTGTATCTGGCGTGTCGGCGCGTGCAAGCAAGCGCATGGCTTCGCCGAAACTCAGGCCACCGGCGGCGGCGGCCAGTTCGACCTGCCGAAAATGCTCGAGCACGGTGTTGAGTTTGTCGCGATCGACTTCGATCCAGCGGCCGCGCATCAGCGCCAGCCCATTCGACAGCGCCAGCAATTCCTCGATCTCGACCGCGGTCAGCGGCTCGCCGTCGAGCGTGACCTGGGTGCGAAAATCCAGCAGCGCATCGGTGCCGAGCATCGACGGCGAGGCGGCACCGAGTGTGGACGTGACTTGCACACGAGCCGGCCGATTGGCACGCCAGCGCGCCGGCATGCGCAGCACGATGCCGGCCGCCTCCAGCGTCGCGGCATCCTGCAGCAGCGCGAAGGCGGCGTCAGCGGTCCAGCGCAGCGGATGAAATATCTCGCCGCTATCGACCAAGTCCTTGAGCCATACGCAGTGTTCTGTCGCGCGCTGCACCGGCAGCAATAACGCCAGCAACTCCTGCTTCGACGCGCCGACATATTCCTGCAACGCGCGCCCCAACGGCAGATGCCGGGCGTTGGACTGGCTGGCAAGCCGGGTCGTGTAGGTGGCGAGAAACGCGAATGGCGCTTCTTCGTCCTTGTGGTTTTCGGCCAGATTGAAATGCACTCGCCCGACCAGATTCCAAGTCGGATCGTACTGCCGCAGCACGTCCTGAACCGAACCGCCCGCATCGCGCAGATCGCTGTTGAACGCCGCATCCAGCTCGTCCCACATCGTGCCAAGCAGCGTGGGCGTGAGGTATTCGGCGCCGGTCATCGCCGGCGCTGCATTGGCGATGGATTCCAGCGTCGCGGACGGCGGTCGCGCCACATGCACCTCGGCGCCTTGTTCCGCAACCTCCGGCAACGCACACAGCACGGTGACATAACGCGCTGCAAAGTCACGCCAGCAGGACAAGGCGGCAGGCAATACCGTCGCCATCTCGCCCGCGCCGAGTTGCAGCAAGCCGTGTCCCGCGCCACGCGCAAAAGCCTGCTGCAGACGTTGTGCGGTTGCCGCGTCCAGCATCGCGGCGTCGGTCGAATCCACGCTGAGACCAAGCTGGCCGCGCGGCGTTAATACCGGCGCCAGCGCGATGCCATGCATGCCGCCCGCGTGCTGGTCGGCGCTGTCGTCGTGCACAAAATTCATGGGTTGCCGGGGTACGTTTGCCTGATGATTATTTGCCGGACGCGCGATGAATCACGGCGCGGTATTGTAACGTGACAGGCACCATCGCGTGACCGCTGCACAGACTGAAAGTCGAGCGCGGCGAAGGCGTGCTCCGGCGGACCTGCACGGCCATCGCCGACGCGGTTATCATGTGCGATCAGATGACTATCGAATCGAACATTCCGCCCGCGAATTTTCCCGCCACCGCCAGCACCATGTTGCTGCCCGGGCCGGCCGGTCTCATCGAAATTTCCACCGCCATGCCGCCGCCGGAATTCGCGCGCGCGGGCACCGCACTGATCTGCCATCCGCATCCGCTGCAAGGCGGCACGATGCAGAACAAGGTGGTGACGACGCTGGAAAAAGCCCTGCGCGAACTCGGACTGGCAACGGTGCGATTCAATTTTCGCGGCGTTGGCGCATCCACCGGCGAGTTCGATAACGGCAGCGGCGAAAGCGATGACGTGCGCGCGATCGCTGCGTGGATTCGTCGGGTGCATGCGGGCGATACGCTGTGGCTCGCGGGGTTTTCGTTCGGCAGTTTCGTCGCGTTGCGCACGGCAGCGGCACTCGATATCGCACAACTAATCACCGTCGCGCCACCGGCCGGATGCTGGGATTTCGCTGCGATAACGCTGCCTGATTGTCCGTGGCTGGTGATCCAGGGCGAGCAGGACGAAGTGGTCGATCCGAACGCGGTGTTCACGTGGTTGGCATCGCTGCATTCGCCACCTACTTTGGTGCGCATGGCCGAGACCGGACATTTTTTTCATCACCGCCTGCTCGATCTGCGCGCCGCGATCCAGCAAGGTGTGCATGCACCGCTGCCGCCGCTGCGTTCTGCCGGCACAGCCGTTTAGCCATCCAGACATGAGTTTGCACCCGGTAGAAAAATCCTCGCCAGTACCTGGCGATTCAAGCGATGCACCGAGCGCGGTCTATCAACGCGGCGTGGAAGAAAAACGCTGGGACGACGATCCGGCGCAGTGTGAAATCCTCGCGCATTTCGATCGCATTCAACAAGAGCTGATCGCGCGCACCCGAACCGGTTGGCTGCAGAAACTCGGCGCACGTTTTGGCCGCAGCACATCGGTGCGCGGGTTGTATCTGTGGGGCAGCGTCGGGCGCGGCAAGACCTTTCTGATGGATCTGTTTTACGACAGCGTGCCGGACGAGCGGAAACTGCGTCTGCATTTCCATCGTTTCATGGCGCGTGTGCAAGATGAATTGCGCCGGCTCGAAGGCCGCCAGGATCCGCTCAAGGATGTCGCCGCGCATTTTGCAGCGCAGGCGCAGCTGTTATGCCTCGACGAATTTTTCGTCAGCGATATCGCCGATGCGATGATCCTCGGCGGCCTGCTGCGGTATCTGTTTGCCGATGGCGTGACCGTGGTCACGACCTCGAATATTCTGCCGACGCAGTTGTACAAGGAAGGTTTGCAGCGCGAACGTTTTCTGCCGGCGATAAAGTTGATCGAGCAGAATTGCGAGGTCGTGCAAACCTTGTCGCCGAACGATTATCGGCTGCGCGCGCTGAATCAGGCGCGGGTGTATTACACACCGCTGAGTGCGGATGCCGAACGCGCGCTGGCGTTGTGTTTCGCGCGGCTCGCCAGCGGCGCGCGCAAGGCCGATCACGAGATCACGATTCATGATCGCAGCATTCCGATCCGGCAACTTGCCAACGGCGTGATCTGGTTCGAGTTCGATGCACTGTGTGACGGCCCGCGTTCGGTCGCCGACTACATCGAAATCGCGCGCAGTTTCCACAGCGTGCTGATTTCGGGCGTGCCGCAATTCACGCCGATGACGGAAAACCAGGCGCGGCGTTTTGTCGATCTCGTCGACGAATTCTACGACCGCAACGTCAAGCTCATCCTGTCCGCCAGCGTGGCCGTGATCGACCTCTACGAAGGCCAACGCCTGCACGCCGAATTCGCGCGCACCGAAAGCCGCCTGATCGAAATGCAATCGCAGGATTACCTTGCGCGCGAGCATCGTGGCTGAATCGAGACCGTGTCCGCAACCTGGGTTGGCCGGCTAGGTTTCGCGCAGAGTTGAAGATTTACTATTTTTCAAAAACGGCACTCATGATGACGGCTCTCGCGCCGGTGCTGGTCAGTTGTGTGATCATGGTCAATGTCCCGCACCGGCATTGCCAGCGATGTGCCCGGCATCGGATTGCCAAGCGCACCAATCTCTACGCTGATCGGCTGTAGATCGGCGCCAGTTTGCATCGGCCCCAGCTAGTAATACTTGTCGAACAATGCGGCTGAAAAAATGGGACGGAGAAAGTCCGCACCGACCATTCCCCCGGCGCCTGTTCCCTGGCTTACACTTCATAGCGCGTGCATCACTGCAAGGAGAACTCCATATGCGCCACTACCTGCTCTTATTGCTCCTGCTAGCGGCCCCGCTCGCCGCCCATGCCGAGTTTCTCGACTGCCTATTTTTCGACGGGATGGAGAATCCGGGCACCACGGATGCCGCCGCGCTGGCGGCCTTGCGCGTTCACAACTGCGCACGCAAAACCGTATCGCCGATCGCGACGCCGCCGATCCAGCCGCTGATTTGGAGCACCACGGTCGCCAATCAGGCGGCCGTGCTTGCCAACGCCTGCGTATTTCAGCACGGCGATGTCAACGGCTACGGCCAGAACATCTACGCCGCGGCGGGTGGCTCGCCGCCGAGCTTGAGCGATGCCGCCACAGACTGGGCCAGCGAATTTGCCAACTACAACTATGCCGCTAATACCTGCGCCGCAGGCGAGACCTGCGGGCACTACACGCAGATCGTCTGGAGCAACACCCAGCAACTGGGTTGCGCGCTAACGAACTGCACCAGCAACAGCCCGTTCGGCTCGTCGTATCCGAGCTGGACCTTCATCGTCTGCGATTATTCGCCGCCCGGAAACTACATCGGTCAACGGCCGTATTGACGGCAGAGGCGGAGCCTGTGGCGTCTAGACCCGACTCGTGAGCCTCAACCGCCACGCCCGCTGCCACTTGGGCGCGATGTTCTGCGGTCGCGAATAGCTGAATGTGACGCTCGCTGCGGGTTGCGACTTACCCACAAGATATTGTGTTGACCTGCTCGATTGATGCGTCTATCTTGCGTTCGTCGGTGTTCGGGCTTGCTCGAACTGAAATGGGAATCCGGTGCGATACCGGAGCTGCCCCGCAGCGGTAAACGGAAACGAAACTCGTCATTGGCACTGGTCTTCTATGGCTGGGAAGCGATGAGCAGCAGGTGGATCGGCGCAGGCTGGTTCGAGTCCGCAAGCCCGAAGACCTGCCGACGCCCGCGCCCATGCACCCGGCGCGGCTTCGGCCCGAAACTTCCGCGGGGAAGTGGCCGCTGACCGCCACGCTCTCTGACGCGTGGCGCTCGGTCGTATCTCCGCAGCAGTGAACAACGCCCGAGGGGGCGTGGGCTACGACTTGGCGTTTCGCCACGTTGCCCCTCATGGCGTCCGCGCGCGGGAGCGGGGTCACGTGCATCCAAACCAGAGGATGAGCACATGTCGACGATCGAAATTCTTTCCGCAGCGGTCGCACCTGCGGCCACTACCACCGAATCCGCCATGCCTGCCACAGCGGCCACGGCGAGCAACGCACACGTGCAGACCTTGCTCAACGAAAACGCCACGCCGCATGCCTCGGCAGCGGGTAGTCCTGCCGAGACTGTGAATCAAGGCAATGCCACATCCAACAACGGTGACTTCGCACTGACGCCGCCGCACTCGCCAACCACGATGCACGTGACCAAACGCAACGGCCGCGAGGAACCGGTCGATCTGAACAAGATCGTGCGCGCGGTGACGCGCTGCTGCGACGGCCTGAACGACGTCGATCCGATGCGCGTCGCATTGAAAACCATCTCGGGTTTGTACGATCACGCCAGCACGCGCGAGCTCGATCAGCTGTCGATCCGCACCGCCGCCGAGCTGACGATGGAAGAACCCGAATACGCCAAACTTGCCGCGCGCCTGCTCGGCGGTTACATCGACAAAGAGGTGACCGGGCAGGAAATCCATTCGTTCTCGCAATCGATCAGCAGCGGCCATCACCTGGGCTTGATCGGCGAACGCCTGCTCGGATTCGTGCAGACACATGCGCGCAAACTCAACGACGCGATCGACGTGCGCGAAACACGCCGCTTCGAATATTTCGGCCTGCGCACCGTGTACGACCGTTATCTTCTGAAGCATCCATTGCTGCGCACGGTGATCGAGACGCCGCAGTATTTTTTCATGCGCATCGCGTGTGCGCTGTCGGAAAGCGTGAGCGATGCGCTGGAGTTGTATCGGCTGTTCGCCGCGCTGGATTACCTGCCGAGTTCGCCAACGATGTTTAATGCCGGCACCACACATGAACAATTGTCATCGTGTTTCCTGCTCGACTCGCCGGAGGATTCGCTCGAAGCCATTTACAAGCGTTACGGCGATGTTGCGATGCTGTCGAAATTTTCCGGCGGCATCGGTCTGGCGTATTCGCGCATTCGCAGTCGCGGCGCGTTGATCCGTTCGACCAACGGCCATTCCAACGGCATCGTGCCGTGGCTCAAAACGCTGGATGCGTCGGTCGCCGCGGTCAATCAGGGCGGCAAGCGCAAAGGTGCGTGCTGCGTCTATCTGGAAACTTGGCATGCTGATGTCGAGGAGTTTCTCGAACTGCGCGACAACACTGGCGACGACGCGCAGCGCACGCATAATCTCAACCTTGCCAACTGGGTACCGGATTTGTTCATGGCGCGAGTCGAGCGCGACGAGGAGTGGTCGCTGTTTGATCCGCACGACGTACCGCACTTGGTGGATCTGTGGGGCGAGGATTTCGAGCGCGCGTATATCGCGGCCGAAAACGCCGGACTCGCACGCAAGCGCATCAAGGCACGCGAACTTTACTCGCGCATGATGCGCAGCCTCGCGCAGACCGGCAACGGCTGGATGACGTTCAAGGACAAGTCGAACCGCGCCTGCAACCAGACCGCGCTGCCCGGCAACGTCGTGCATTTGTCCAACCTGTGCACGGAAATTCTCGAAGTCAGTTCGGCCAATGAGACCGCCGTGTGCAATCTCGGCTCGATCAATCTCGCGCAGCACATCAGCGACGGCGCCTTCGATTTCGCCAAGCTCGCGCAGACCGTGCGCGTGGCGGTGCGCCAGCTCGACCGCGTGATCGACCTGAACTTCTATCCGATCGATAGCGCGCGCGTATCGAACCTGCGCTGGCGCCCGGTCGGACTCGGCCTGATGGGTTTGCAGGATGTGTTTTTCCTGCTGCGTCTGCCATTCGACAGCGAGGCTGCGCGCCAGCTTTCGGCGCAGATTCAGGAAGAAATTTATTTCCATGCATTGACCACGTCGTGCGAGCTGGCCGAAACGCTTGGGGCGCATCCGTCATTCGCCGATACGCGTGCGGCGCGCGGCGAATTGCAGTTCGATGCGTGGAATATCGTGCCTGCGGATACCAGTCGTTGGCAGGCGCTGCGCGAACGCATCCAGACGTCGGGCTTGCGCAACTCGCTGTTGCTGGCGATTGCGCCGACCGCGACGATCGCCTCGATCGCCGGCTGCTACGAATGCATCGAGCCGCAGGTGTCGAACCTGTTCAAGCGCGAAACCTTGTCGGGCGATTTCCTGCAGGTGAATCGCTATCTGGTCGATGAACTGAAACGTCTCGGCTTGTGGACCGAAACCGTGCGCAACGGCATCAAGCTCGCCGAGGGTTCGATCCAATCGCTGCTGCAAATCCCCGAACCGCTGCGACTGATTTATCGCACCAGTTGGGAGTTGCCGATGCGTGCGCTGATCGACATGGCGGCGGATCGCGGCGCGTATCTCGATCAGAGCCAGTCGCTGAATTTGTTCATGGAAAATCCGAACATCGGCGTGCTGTCCTCAATGTACATGTATGCGTGGAAACGTGGCCTCAAAACCACGTATTACCTGCGCTCGCGACCCGCCACACGTATCGCCAAGACCACGGTCAGCGAAGTTACCAGCGCGCAGTCGGCGATGGCCGCAGTGGTGTGCTCGCTGGAAAATCCCGAGTCGTGCGAGGCCTGCCAATAATCATGTCCGCACAACCGCAAAATCGTTTGCTCGATCCCGGTCTCAATCTCACCTTGCGACCGATGGCGTATCCGGCGTTCTACGAAATGTATCGCGCCGCGATCAAGAATACGTGGACGGTCGAAGAAGTGGATTTCGCGCCCGACGTGAACGATCTGCGCAACAAGATGACGCCGGCGGAACGCCATTTGATCGAACGTCTTGTCGCGTTTTTCGCAACCGGCGATTCGATCGTGTCGAACAACCTCGTGCTCAATCTGTACAAGCACATCAACTCGCCCGAGGCGCGCATGTATCTGTCGCGGCAGTTGTTCGAG
>JAYVTP010000326.1:0-3015 GCA_043788685.1 Pseudolysobacter sp.
TCCCAGACCATTTTCATTTCTTCCTTGGTGTAGCCGTTGTCCTGGAAGTCGTCGATGTGCGGAATGACATTGAACGCGATCTGCGCGCTGAACTTGGCCGGCGCGTAGTCCTGCCCGTTGAGCATCGCCGCGGTCTGCTTGGCGAGTTCGTCCAGCCCGGAACGCCCGGCGCCGGAGACCGATTGATAGGTCGCCACATTGATGCGCGTGATGCCGACGGCGTGATGGATCGGGGCAAGCGCTACGAGCATCTGCATCGTCGAGCAATTCGGATTGGCGATGATGCCGTGTTTTTTGTACTGCGCGATCGCGTGCGGATTGACCTCGCTGATCACGAGTGGAATATCATCCTGGTAGCGAAACTCCGAGGTGTTGTCGATCACCACAGCACCGGCCGCTGCGGCACGCGGCGCGTGCTTGCGACTGACCGAACCGCCGGCCGAGAAGAACGCGATATCGACACCGCTGAAATCGAAGTTGTCGAGATTCTGCACGGTGATCCTGAGGCCGCCGAATTCGATTGTGCTGCCTGCCGAACGTTCGCTGGCGAGCGCCACCAATTCGCTGATCGGGAACGCGCGCTCGCGCAGAATGCTCAACAGCGTTTCGCCCACTGCTCCGGTGGCGCCGACGATTGCAATTTTGTAGCTTGCTTTCTTGCTCATTGCTGTTTCTGTTCTCGGGCTGACTGCGAATTTGCCATTGAAAAGTCAGCGCCGTGCAAGTCTGACCTTCTTGATTTTTTGCGCGCGCGAATGCCGCCTCAGCCGCGCTGTTTATTCCGACTTGGCGCCAGCGACAGATGCCGAAATCAGCGGCGACATCATACCCACATCGCCGCATTGCGCGCGATGCCGCAACGCCTGATCCATCAGCACCAGCGCGACCATAGCCTCGGCAATCGGCGTGGCGCGAATGCCGACGCACGGATCGTGACGTCCCGTGGTGATGACTTCGACAGCCTCACCTGCGAGGTTCACACCGCGACCCGGCAAACGCAGGCTCGATGTCGGTTTGAGCGCGATGCTCACGCAAACATCCTGGCCGCTGGAAATACCTCCGAGAATGCCGCCGGCATGGTTCGACAAAAAACCTTGCGGCGTCATTTCATCGCGATGCTGGCTGCCGTGTTGCGCCACGGATTCAAAACCCGCGCCGATCTCCACGCCCTTCACCGCGTTGATGCTCATGAGTGCGGCGGCGAGTTCGGCATCGAGCTTGCCGTAGATCGGCTCGCCCCAACCGGGCGGCACATTGCTGGCCACCACATTGACTCTTGCGCCGATCGAATCGCCGGATTTGCGCAACCCATCCATGTAACTTTCCAGCGTGCTGACCATCAAAGCGTCGGGCCAGAAAAACGCATTGTCCTCGATCACCGACCAGTCGAATGTCGTCGGTATATGCGGGCCGATTTGCGCGAGATAACCGCGCACCGAAATGCCGAAATGATCGTGCAGCCATTTTTTCGCGATGACTCCGGCAGCGACGCGCATCGTGGTTTCGCGCGCGCTCGAACGTCCGCCGCCGCGATGATCGCGAATGCCGTATTTGTGCCAGTAGGTGTAGTCGGCATGCGCGGGTCGAAACGTTTCGGCGATATTGCCGTAGTCCTTCGAACGCGCATCGGTATTGCGAACCAGCAACGCGAGCGCGGTGCCGGTGGTCTTGCCTTCGAACACGCCCGAGAGAATTTCGACCACGTCTTCTTCATGCCGCTGCGACGTGTGGCGCGATTTGCCGGTGGCGCGACGGTCGAGATCATGGCGAAAATCATCCGGCGTGATCGCGATGCCCGGCGGGCAGCCGTCGATCACGCAACCGATTGCCGGCCCGTGGCTTTCGCCGAACGTGGTGACACACAGAATTTTTCCGAACGTGTTATGCGACACCGCGTTTCCAGTAGTGAATGCGACGTCCGTTTCGTCAGACGAAACGGAACCCAAATGCTTCAGCGCGCCGCGATCGCGGCCTCGATATCGTTGCGATGCTTGAGCAGATCGCGCTGCTCGAGCACGAACACGCCCATCGGCCCGACCTTGAACTCGACCCAGACGAACGGCACGGTCGGCAATAACTCAACCAACGCATGCTCGCTCTCGCCCACCTCGACCACCAGCACACCGTCATCGCTCAGATACTGCGGTGCAGCTTGCAGAATTCGCAGCGCGAAATCCAGCCCGTCGTGACCGGCCTTCAAACCTAGCGCAGGTTCATGGCCATATTCTGGCGGCAAGGCGTCATATTCCTGTTCGGTGACGTACGGCGGATTGCTGACGATGAGTTCGTAACGCAGGTCGCCGATCGCGGCGAACAGATCCGAACGCAGCACACGCACGCGGCGCTGCAGGTTGTGCGCCGCTGCGTTTTCGCGCGCGAGTTCGAGCGCGTCCGCGCTGATATCGACACAATCCACTTGCCAATCCGGATTGTATTCAGCCATCGCGATGCCGATGCAACCCGAGCCCGTGCAAAGATCCATCGCCCGCGTCACTTCGCGACCTTCAAGCCACGGTTCAAAACCACTCTCGATCAATTCGGCGATCGGCGAACGCGGCACCAGAACCCTTTCGTCGACCTTGAACGACATGCCGGCGAACCACGCCTCACCCGTAAGATACGCGACCGGCTTGCGTTCGCTGACACGGCGCTCGATCAGCGCGAGCAATTGCTGGCGCTCGGCCTCGACCAACCGGCCCTGGCCGTACACCGGCGGCATGTCGTGCGGCAGATGCAGCGTGTGCAATACGAGCTGCGTGGATTCATCCAGCGCGTTGTCGTAGTTGTGGCCGAAGGTCAGGCCCGCCGCCGCAAAGCGGCTCGCGCCGTAGCGGATAAAGTCGATGATGCTGGCAAGCTGGTCGGTCACGATGTTTCCAAAGTCGGTCAAAGACGCGAAGTATAAGGAAACTCGCTGCAAAACGCCGGTCGATCGAGCGCGCAAGCTATAATCGGCGCATGACTGAATCACCAACAACACGCATCCCATCGATCGCGCTGATCCTTATCGCCGCC
>JAYVTP010000327.1:0-12414 GCA_043788685.1 Pseudolysobacter sp.
GCGCTCAGGTCAAGACGCAGCGCACATACTTTAGTCGCGGTTCGGTATCGATATCGAGCAACGAGAATTTTACGGCCTTTCTTTTATCCTCCGCGCGGATCCAGCCGGGCTGGGGAAACATGAAAAAAAGAGTGAGTCGACTATTGTCGGTCGCTGGATTTTTGTTGGCGGCAAGGCTGCCTTCGGTTTTCTCGAAAACGAAGTCATGCCGCTGGTCGAAAAAATCTATCGTATCGATGCCCAGCGACGCACGTTGGCCGGGCAATCCTGCGGCGGCCTGTTCGGCCTGTGGGTGATGCTCAACGAGCCGGAGCTGTTCCAGAATTACATCCTCACCAGCACGTCACTTACAAAAACCTGCAGTTGTATGCCAAGGTGATTTCTGGCGCGTACCACACCACGACGTTTCCGAGCGGCTGGTTGTGGGCGCTGCAGGAGCTGTTTTTGACCCAGCGCGAGCCGACAAAATGAGCAACATGACTGATCCAGCGATCGCATCATCGCGTGCGGCAAATCCGGCAATAACGGATCGCAATGCCGGTATCGACGCGCTGCGCGGCATGTCGATCCTGTTCGTGATTTTGAACCATGTCGGCATACGCATTCCGTTGGCGAAAACCGCGTTGGCGGCGGTGATCCCGTCGTGGTTTCTGCAGCGCGTGAACTACAACGGTTACGAAGCGGTATTCATTTTTTTCGTGATCTCCGGATTTCTGATCTCACGCCGATCGCAGGAGCGCTGGGGCGAGCTGCGCTATATGCCGCCGCGAGATTTTTATCTGCGACGCGCAGCGCGCATCGTGCCGTGCCTGCTGCTGGTCATCGTGTTGCTGAGCCTGTCGCATCTGCTTGGTGTGCCGAATTTCGTTATCGACAAGTCCGGTCAATCGCTGCCTGCAGCCATCGCTGCGGCACTCGGTTTGTATTTGAATTGGTATGAAGGCGTGACGGGCTATCTGCCGGGCGGCTGGGATGTGCTCTGGTCGTTGTCGATCGAAGAAGTTTTCTACATCGCGTTTCCGCTGGTGTGCCTGACGCTGGGCCGCAGCCGCTGGTTGCTCGCGCTGAGCCTCAGCATGCTGGCGCTATCGTTGCCGCTCACGCGCGCAGCGATCGTCGGCAATGAAATCTGGCTTGAGAAAGCCTATCTGCCCGGCATGTCGGCGATCGCGATCGGCGTGCTCACGGCAATGTTCGCGGCGCGGTTTGCGTCACCAAAATCGTGGCTGGCACCACTGTTGTGCATCGTTGGTTTTGTCGGCATCGGCACGGTGCTGTTTGCTGCCTCGACGATCTGGCATTTGATCCATGACGCTGCGGTGCTGATGCTGTGCGTATCAGCAGCGATCCTCGTGCTCGGCCTGCATTGGCAAGCGGCATCGGCAACGCCGTGGCAGTTGCGCTGGCTCGGCTGGCTGCGTTCATGCGGCCGCCTCAGCTATGAAATTTATCTGTCCCACATGTTCTGCGTTTTTGGCGTGATCGGTATCGCCCATGCCAGTAGTTTGAGCGCCGAGCGGGGATTTATCTGGTACGTGCCGGCGATCGGTTTGTCGTGGCTACTCGGCTGGCTGCTGGCGCGTGGTTTTTCCGTGCCGTGCGAGCGTTGGTTGCGCCGCCGCTTTGCCACTAACACCACCGCGCCGGGCTGACTTTTCCGCGTGCCCGAGCTGCGTAGTCGGGCTGAGCGCCAAGTACGACGAGTCAAATTTACCGGCAGCAAGCGCAGCGTGATCGACGGCCCTTTCCGCACAGCCAAGAAACTTGATTGCAGAATTCTGGCTCATGCGTGCCGCCTTGATGCGAGGCGTGATTAGCTGGGTCGAAAACTATCCGTATTCGCGTCACGTCCATGACGCGTAGCGCGCGTCCCAATGCGGCAATCGCTACAACCATTTCGAGCGTTTGAGCCACACGAACAAACACGTGCAGATCAGCACGGTCGCGCCAATCATGTAGTGATAGCCGTTTTCGAGTTCGGGCATGTTGTGGAAATTCATGCCGTACCAGCTCGCAATCAGGGTCGGCGCGGCGAGCAGGGCGGCCCAGCCGGCGAGGCGTTTGACCACTTCGTTCTGGCTCACCGTCACCATCGACATGTTCACCGTCATCGCCGAACTGAGTAGCTCGCCCATCGCGTTGGTGGAATCACTGATGCGCGCGGCGTGATCGAATACGTCACGCAAATACACGCGAACTTCTTCGCAGATCAGATTCGGGAAAAAGCGCGTGAGCTGATTCAGAATGTCCTGCAGTGGCGCAACAGCCAAGCGCAGGGTCACCAGTTCGCGCTTCAGTAGATACAGACGCTCGATCGTTTCGCGGCGGAAAGTATCGTGAAAAATATCCTTTTCCAATGCGGTGAGTTCTTCCTGAAACGTGTGCACGATCGGCTGGAAATTGTCGACGATGAAATCGAGCACGGCATACAGCACATAACTCGGGCCGAGCATAAGCAGTTCCGGGGTCTGCTCGCAACTCTTGCGCGCCGGCGCGTACGACAACGACGCGCCGTGGCGCACGGTCACGAAATAACGCGGACCGATGAAGATATGCGTTTCGCCGAAACGGATCTTGCCTTCGACCACTTGCGCGGTGTGGATGACGATGAACAACGAATCACCGTAGATCTCGATCTTCGGTCGCTGGTGGGCGTTATGGGCGTCCTCGATGGCGAGATCGTGCAGGCCGAATTCTTCCTGCAGTTTTTTCAGCAGCGCTTCGTCGGGCTCATGCAGTCCGACCCAGACGAAAGAGTCGGTGCGCGGCAGCACATCGCTGATCGCCTCGATCGTGATGTCGTCGAGTTTGCGTCCGGTTTGTTTCGAGTAGACGGCGCAATTCACCACCATCGGTTCGTTCGGTTGGCTTGTGCTGGGCAACATCATGGGCGCACTCCGTTGTCGTTAGCGCGCGATCATGCCGCAGTTGATGCGGCAACGGCAATCGCAAGGGCTGCGCTTTTTTCGCGCGATGGGTGGATGATTCAGCCGCGACGATTGCTGATGTGGCTTTGCGCGAGCAGCAACGCCACATGCAGCGGCAGCAGCAGCGCGATCCACTGGCGATTGTCCTGCGGAAACCATGGCAGGATCTTGGCGAACCAGGCGAACGCCGCGAGCACTACGATCAGCACCGTCAGGCGTCGTGCAAAATGGCTCGGCAGCCAGCGTGCGCGCGCACTTGCTATCCAGCTCGGCAGCAGCAACAGGCATAGCGGATTGCACAGCAACAGGTTCTCGTTGCGCCACGCAAACTCATGTTCGGTGAATGCCCACAACGCGATCAACAGCAAGCCGGCGAAGCCGAGTACCAGCATGCTGATACTGCTCATCGCGGCAAGGCTGTAGCGCGCCAATAAGCGATCGTGGCGTTTTGCGAGCCAGATCAGCAGCAGTGAAACAGCCATGCCGATCGCGAAAAATTGCCAGACCCAATACGGCGCAAATTCCGGCGGATCGGGAATGGCCGCCTTGGCGAGCAGCACATCGCGTGCGACTAGCGGCACGGTCTGGCCGGCATCGTCGCGCACAGTCAGCTCGCGCAGATGGCGCATGAGTTCGCTCGGCACAAAACTTTCGTCCCAGAACGACAGGCGCTGATCGGCGAGCGGGCCGAGGCCGATATCCATGCCGATCATCGCCCAGAATTCCGGGCGCATCAGACGCAGTGCATCCATGCGATAACTGAATCCACGCGATGGCGATGCGGTCTGTAAATGCAAGGTATCGCCGAGCGCGATATTCAACGCGTCGCGTACTTTGGTCGAGCAATTGCTGCGAAAATAGTCGTAACGATAATGCGCATTTTCGGGGCGCAGGTTCCACTGCAGAAACTGATCGAGCTTGAGCCGTTGCGCTGGACTCAGGTTCAAATCCTGGCGCTGGATCCAGCGTCCTTCGGCCATATAAACGGCTAAATCGCGATCGGCTTCGTTGGCGTCCATGCGATAGCGCATGATGCCGCGCAGGAAGTTCGGCAAAAAATCAGCCTCGCCGAAATCGAAGATGCCGTAGTTGTAGGTGCGCGCCTCGCCGCTATTGCGATCCTCGACCAGCAGCGCGTTGTGGCCGAAACGTTCCCAGATTTCCTCGCCTGGGCCGAGCGTGACCAACGCGATGTTGAGATTTTCACCGGGCTGGCCGGCGGTCCACTGCGCCTCGCCGGCATGGCCGAGGCTGAACGGCAAAAGCAGCAGAAGAAAACGGGCGGTCAGCAACAGCAAGCGGCGATGCGAAAGATTAGAGCGCACCTCAAGCCTCGTTAATGCGCACGTAAAACTGATGCACGCGTCGGTCGTCGGCCTTGGTCACCTGAAAGTTGAACTGGCCGATCACGGCTTCTTCGCCGGACTCGGGCAAATGGCCGATTTCGGACGTGACCAGACCGCCGACGGTATCGAATTCATCGTCGCCGAAATTGCTGCCGAGATGGTCGTTGAAATCTGCGATCGGCGTGAGCGCGCTGACAAGGTAGGCGCCGTCGGCCTGCGCCTGAATGTGCAACTGCTCGGCCGGATCGTCGTCGTCGTGTTCGTCGTCGATCTCGCCGACAATTTGTTCGAGCACATCCTCGATCGTGATCAGGCCGGCGACGCCGCCGTATTCGTCGACCACGATCGCCATGTGATTGCGACTCTGGCGGAAATCCTTGAGCAGGATGTTCAGCCGCTTCGATTCCGGGATCAAAATTACCGGACGCACGAGGGCGCGGATATCACAGGCCGGCGCGCCGACCACAAAACACTGCAGCAGATCTTTCGCCAGCAGCACGCCGAGGATATCGTCCTTGTCTTCGCCGTGGGCGGGAAAACGCGAGTGGCCGGAGGACAGCGCGATATCGAGAATTTCGGCGAGCGCCGCATCTACCGACACCGACACCATTTGCGCGCGCGGCACCATCACATCGCTGACTTGCAGCTCGGAAACTTCGATCGCGCCTTCGAGCATCGACAAGGTGTCGTTGCTGAGCAGGCCGTTGGCCTGGGCGGTGCGCAGTTCCTCGATCAACTCTTCGCGGCTGCGCGGCTCGCCGGAAAAGGCTTGGCCGAGGCGCGCGAACCAGGATTTGGGGGCAGGGGGACTAGGGTGGTCCTCGCTCATGGATATTTGGAGTCATGCCCTTGGGGCGGACGTATCAGTTTAACTCAAGACAGCCGCGATGCAGAAATTTTCCGTCCGCCGGATTTCCCTAACATCATGAAATTTAATAAAAACCCTGAAATTTTTGCAGCGGATTGTAATCGCGTCTGCGAGCGAGGTTTGCGCAATCGTCGTGCTTACGCGTACGGATCGGCGATTCCCAGGCCGGCCAGAATGCGTCTTTCGATCGCTTCCATGCGCTCCGCTTCGGCCTCGATTTCGTGATCGTGACCGAGCAGATGCAATACGCCGTGCACGGTCAGATGGGCGTAATGATCGCGCAGTTTTTTTTCTTGTTCGGCTGCCTCGCTTGCGACGACTGGCGCGCAGATCACCAGATCGCCGAGCAGCGGCAGTTTGATGCCGGGCGGCAACTCGGCCGGAAACGACAGCACATTGGTGGCGTAATCCTTGCCGCGATATTGCCGATTCAGTTCGCGACCTTCGGCGCTATCGACAACGCGAATCGACAACTCCGCTGAACGCCGGCGCTGCTGCTGCAACGCCGCCGCAACCCAGCGGCGAAATGAAACCGCGGCTGGAATTCCGGCGCGTGCTACCGCGTATGAAAGATCAAGTTGCAGCATCGTTTATCTATCGCGGCAACGCTGTTTTATCACGATCACGATCACGCCTCGCCGCCGTTTTCGCCACGACGTTTTGCCTGTTCCGCCTTGCGTTGCGTTTCCTGCTGCGAACTCTGCAGGTCGAAGGCCTCGTAAGCGCGCACGATGCGCTGTACCAGCGGATGGCGCACGACATCTTTCGCCGTGAAAAAAGTAAAGCGGATGCCGTTGACGTCGCGCAGGATTTCGATCGCCTGACGCAAGCCCGAGGTCTGGTGTTTCGGCAGATCGATCTGGGTGACGTCGCCCGTGATGACCGCATTCGAACCGAAACCGAGACGCGTCAAAAACATCTTCATCTGCTCGACCGTGGTGTTCTGCGCCTCATCAAGTATCACGAACGAATCGTTGAGCGTGCGGCCGCGCATGTAGGCGAGTGGTGCGACTTCGATCACGTTGCGTTCGATCAGTTTACTGACTTTCTCGAAGCCGAGCATTTCGTACAAAGCGTCATACAGCGGGCGCAAATACGGATCGACTTTCTGGCTCAGATCGCCCGGCAGAAAGCCGAGTTTTTCGCCGGCCTCGACCGCCGGGCGTACCAGAATCAAGCGCTGCACACGATTCGTTTCCAGCGCTTCCACGGCCATCGCCACAGCCAGATAGGTTTTACCGGTGCCGGCCGGGCCGACGCCGAAGTTGATGTCGTGTGTGGCGATCGCATGCAGGTAACGTTGCTGATTCGGGCCGCGGCCCTTGACCACGCCGCGCTTCACCTTGATCGTGATTTCCTGCGCGCCTTCGGCAGCGCGCGCATCGAGTTCTTCGATGCCGGATTCTTGCAGGTACAGGTTCAGGTTATGCGCGGTCAGCGGTTCGTCCTCGGTGCCGTCGTACAGATCACGCAGCACTTTTGCCGCGAGCCGGGTCGAATGTTCGGCACCGAGTACGCGAAACAGATTGCCGCGATGGTTGATCTCGACACCGAGCCGCAGCTCGATCTGGCGCAGATGTTCATCGAAAGGCCCGCACAGATTGGCCAGGCGTTCATTGTCCTCGGGGTCTAGCGCGAGGTCGCGATGGGTAGGTTCGGTCATGCGCTCAGGGTAACGCGCGCGCGCGGCGATGCGCTACTGCTTGACGGCGCAAATTGAAACTGGTGAGACAAACGGCACGCTGACGACTCCTGTTTTTGCGTAACTGGTGTATTTGCAAATCGAGAGGAGACGAGCTCATGGTCAACGATTATGTGATGTCTGTTCGCGCGATAAAAAACGGTGTCTTCGTTCCGGATGTCGGGCCGACGCGTTTTCTCGTGGTGCCGAGCGACGCCGATCCTGCACCTGGCCAGGCGATCGCCGCATCGACTTGGTACAAAGCCGTGCAAACGGCGGCGGCGTGGACCAATGCCGAGGCTCAGCCTCGTGGCGATATCGTATTCATCGTGCATGGCTACAACGTGTCCGAAACCGAGGTCATGGATCGGCATCGTCGTATCAAGAATGGGCTAGAGGCGCTCGGGTTCAAGGGCGTAGTCGTCTCTTTCGATTGGCCCTGTGGCTCGAATGCACTGGCGTATCTGGCGGATCGCCATCTGGCCAAGCAAACGGCGCTCAGACTGGTCACTGACGGCATCACTTACCTGAGCGCAAAACAATCGCCCGACTGCACCATCAATATCCACCTGCTGGGTCACTCCACCGGTGCGTATGTGATACGCGAAGCCTTCGACGATGCCGACGACAGTTCGTTGAAACAGGCATCCTGGACGGTCAGTCAGATCATGCTCGCTGCGGGCGATGTTTCCGCCGGTTCAATGAGTGATGGCAATGCCAGCGCGGCGTCGATCTACAACCACTGCGTGCGCCTCACCAACTATTCCAGCCGTCACGATGCGGTGCTGGATATCTCGAACATCAAACGCCTCGGGGTAGCGCCGCGTGTGGGCCGTATCGGTATGCCGGACGATGCGCCGAGCAAGGCGGTGAATGTCGATTGCTCGGAATATTACGCGTTGCTGACCGATCCAGCCGACACATCGATCGCCAAGATCGACGAGCCGCTTGGAATCGCCGGCGTTGCGAGTCATTCGTGGTATTTCGGCAATGCGATTTTCACTCGCGACCTTTTCGACACAGTGATCGGCATAGACCGCTACTCAATTCCAACACGCCAGCTTGGATCGGATCAGAAACTCCATCTCATACGATAGCCGAAAGGAATATGGAGTAGTGGAAAAGTCAGGAGTGCGTTGCGCACGACGTTACTGTCATTGCATGCAAAACGGTAATATTGCGGCGAGGCTTGCGTAATGGAATTTCAAGCGGGCCGAACTTCAGCTTCAGGGATCAGGGGAAAACATGAAATCATCAATTTGCCTCGCCTCATTGGCGACGCTGCTGCTTGCAGCGTGTTCGTCGATCACCACCATCAGCTCGCCGCATCCGGGCACGACCGTCGCCATCCGGGAAAAACAGTTGACCTTGCCGGCCAGTGAAAAACTCAAGGGCACCAGCTTTGGCAACTATGAGTTCAAGGCCGTGGAAACCGGTTTTGAACCGTTTTACGGAATACTTCCGCTGAGCTTCAAGGGTGGGCATCTGGCGGTCGATATCCTTTTCTTTGCGCCGGCTGCATTCTTCAACTTGCGCGAGGTGTTTCCGTTCTATCAGATCGATGTCGAAAAGAACGTGATTCGTTATCGCAAAACCGAGCAGGATGAGTGGCAGGAATATCATCCCAAAGCGGAAGAAAGCGCTCGTGCGCTGGTTTACTTCAACGAGAAAAATGCCAGCGCGCAAACGCATTAGGCCGGCTTGATGAAGCGCCTGCAGTCATCGGGCGCTTCATTTTCTTGAGGTCTGGCGAGGGATCGCAGAGAGCCTGAGCGGCGCAATCGCTGCGATCCGCCGTTGCGTAATGTGTCTTCTGGCACATCGTTGTCGCACTAGATGCGGCTACCCTGATCGACTGTGCTCGCAGCCGAATCAAGGTGGTATCCCGTGTTGAAGCGTTTTGTAACCGCCGCGATGGCGGCATGTTTGATTGTGACGGTGCCGATTCTGGCGAGCGCCGCCGACGAGGCGCCGAAAGATGCCAAGGATACGGGCAAGGACGACAGCAGCAAGTTGCCGCCATTTCCTGCCGACAAGACCATCCACGAAACCACCACGGTCGGCGGCAAAAAGATCAATTACGACGCCACCGTGGGATCTTTGCCGGTGCTGGATGACAAAGGCAAAGTCATCGCCGAGGTGATGTTCACCGCCTACACGATGCCTGGCCGCGATCGGCCGATCACGTTCGCGTTGAACGGTGGGCCGGGTGCATCGTCGGTGTATCTGAATCTCGGTGCGCTCGGACCGAAACGCGTGCAGTTCGGCAGCGAAGGCAACAGCCCTTCGGACCCGGCCACGGCGATGGATAACCCGGGCACATGGCTGGACTTCACCGATCTCGTGTTCATCGATCCGGTCGGCACGGGTTTCAGCCGTGCGCGGGTCGAAGAAAAAGAGGCGAAGAAGGAATTTTACGGCACCGATGCCGACATCAATTATCTGTCGCGCGTGATCTACGACTGGCTCGTGAAGAACGGCCGACTGACGTCGCGCAAGTATCTGGTCGGTGAAAGTTACGGTGGTTTTCGTGGTCCGCGCATCACGCATTATTTGCAGACGCGGCTCGGCGTGGCGATGAACGGCTTGGTGCTGGTATCGCCGTATCTCGAACCGACCGCGTCGGAAGGCGGCGATCTGTCGCCATTGCCATGGATGCTGACCTTGCCGAGTATCGCGGCGGCGAATCTGGAGCGTCACGGCAAACTCACCGATGCGGCAATGGCGGATGTGGTCAATTACACGCGCGGCGAATACGTCACCGATCTGCTCAAGGGCCGCTCTGATCCGCAGGCGGTCGAGCGCATCGTCAAGCGTGTGACCGACCTGACCGGGCTGGACGCAGCGTTTGTGCGTCGTGCCGGTGGTCGCCTCGAAACGCAGGCATATCTGCGCGAGATTTATCGTGGCGAAGGCAAACTCGGCAGTCGTTACGATTCCAACGTCACCGGTTGGGACCCGTTTCCGTTCGATCCCGAACAGCGCACCAACGATCCGATTCTCGATGGCATCATCGCGCCAACCACGACGGCGATGGTGGATTTTGTCACGCGCAGCGTCGGCTGGAAATTTGCAGGTCGTTACAACGCGCTGAGTTACGAAGTGAACCGCTTGTGGGATCGCGGCGAAGAGGGACGCAAAGGCTCGGTCGAACAACTACGTCAATCGGTGGCGATCGATTCCAAATTGCAGGTGCTGATCGTGCATGGCTGGGGTGATCTGTCGTGTCCGTTCATGGCCTCGAAACTGATCGTCGACCAGATGCCGGTGATGGGCGATCCGAACCGCGTGCAGGTGAAGGAATATCCCGGCGGCCACATGTTTTACAGCCGCGCCGATAGCAGCGCAGCGATGCGTCGTGACGTGATGGCTGTCTACGCCGCGCACTGATTGCTGTGGTCGACTATGCCGTGGCAACAAACGTTGTTGCCACGGCGGTTGTGATCAGCAAGAATCGCTGACGCGGGTTGCCGGGAGAGCCGCGAGATCGCGGTAGGTGAGATACATACGCAAGTCGAATTCGAGTTGGTGGTAATCCGGTTCCATGTATTCGCAGAGCTGATAAAACGCCTTGCTGTGATCGTGTTCTTTCAGGTGCGCGAGTTCGTGCACGACGATCATGCGCAGGAACTCTGGTGCAGTTTGCTTGAACAAGGCCGCAATGCGGATTTCTTTCTTGGCCCTGAGTTTGTTGCCTTGGATGCGCGAAACCGCTGTGTGCAAACCGAGCGCGCGATGGGTGAGATCTAGACGATTGTCGAACAGCACCTTGTCGATGGATGGCGCGTTGCGCAGGTGATCCTGCTTCAAGGTTTGCGTGTAGATGTACAGCGCTTTGTCGTTTTGTACGGCATGGTGGGCCGGATATTTTTTGCCGAGATATTCGCCGAGCCGATCCTGCGCAATCATCGCGCACACTTTGTCTTGGACGTTGGCTGGATACGCGCCGAGGTACTTGAGTGGCGTCATCGCAATACCAGTTCAGGTGCGATCATCGGACCGGCGGCGGGCTGGACAATCAGCTCGCCGCGGCGAGTGTCAGCGGTTCGGATTGATGCACCCGACCGCGCAGCGAATTGGTCATCGCATGCGTGATCAGCACATCAATGAACTGACCGATCAAACACGGTTCGCCCGGAAAATTCACGTAACGCATGTTCTCGGTACGACCGCAAAGCTCGTTGCTGTCCTTGGTGCTGGTGCGTTCGACCAGCACGTTCTGCACGCTGCCAATCATGCTGCGCGAAATGCGATCCGACTTGGCAGTGATCGTGGTTTGCAGATGGATGAGGCGCTGCTTTTTTTCTTCTTCGGGTGTGTCGTCGGCAAGATTCGCCGCCGGCGTGCCGGGCCGTTTCGAGTAGATGAAACTGAAGCTCTGGTCGAAACCGACATCGTCGATCAGCTTCATCGTCGCGGCGAAATCCTTTTCTGTTTCGCCCGGAAAACCGACTATGAAATCCGATGAAATACTGATGTCAGGGCGCACCGCGCGCAACTTGCGCAGCTTGTGCTTGAATTCGAGCGAGGTGTAACCGCGCTTCATCGCGGCGAGGATGCGATCCGATCCGGACTGCACCGGCAGATGCAGATAATTCGCGAGCTTCGGTACGTTGGCGTATGCCTCTATCAGCGAGTCGGAAAACTCCAGCGGATGCGAGGTCGTAAAGCGGATGCGGCCAATGCCGTCGAGTTGCGCGATATAGTGGATGAGCAGTGCAAGATCGGCGAATTCGCCATCGAACATCGGCCCGCGATAGGCGTTGACGTTTTGCCCGAGCAGGTTGATTTCGCGCACGCCTTGTTCGGCGAGTGCCGCGACTTCGGCCAGCACATCGTCGAACGGGCGGCTGACTTCTTCGCCGCGCGTATATGGCACGACGCAGAACGCGCAATATTTTGAGCAGCCTTCCATGATCGAGACAAACGCGCTCGGGCCTTCCTTGCGCGGTGCGGGCAGGTGATCGAATTTCTCGATTACCGGGAACGAAATATCCACCTGCGGCTGACCGCTGGCACGGCGCGCATCGATCATCTGCGGCAGACGATGCAAGGTCTGCGGCCCGAACACGAGATCGACATACGGCGCACGTTCGACAATCGCCGCACCTTCCTGCGACGCCACGCAACCGCCGACGCCGATCACCAGATGCGGTTTAGCGAGTTTGAGCTTACGCCAGCGACCGAGCTGCGAGAACACTTTTTCCTGGGCTTTTTCGCGAATCGAACAGGTGTTGACGAGAATCACATCGGCATCGGCTTCGACATCGGTGACTTCAAGACCATGCGCGGCGACCAGCACATCGACCATCTTGGCCGAGTCGTACTCGTTCATCTGGCAGCCGTGGGTTTTGACGAACAGTTTGCCGGACATGGGCGTTTGCAGGAAAGTGAGATAGCCCAACAGTTTACGCGCCACATCGGGCGGCGGCTAGCAACTGTTCGTGGTGCCGGATGTTGGCTGCGGAAAATCCGGCCAGAACCGTTGCGCCTGATCGCGGTCAATAACGCCACAAAACACGACGGCGCTTGGCAAAAGGCCGTATACGGTTGAAACTAGGATGCATTATGGTTTTTCTTTCCCCACGCACT
>JAYVTP010000328.1:0-1628 GCA_043788685.1 Pseudolysobacter sp.
GTTCGCCGACAAGGCCGGCAAGCTGCCGAAAATCTTTCACGTCAACTGGTTCCGCAAGGGCACGGACGGCAAATTCCTGTGGCCGGGATTCGGCGACAACATGCGTGTGCTCGAATGGGTAGTGGCGCGCTGCACCGGCAAGGCCGCGGCGATCGAAACGCCGATCGGCAACCTGCCTCGCGCGCAGGATCTGAATCTCGATGGTCTGGCGATCAGCGCGCCGCAACTCGCAGCGCTACTGGCGATCGATCATGCCGCTTGGAAAAAGGAAATCGCGGCGATCAGCGAATATCTTGCCTCGTACGGTACGCATACGCCGCCAGCGTTGCATACCGAACAGCAACGTGTGGCGGCGGCGCTGGTCTAGTCGCGCAGCGATCGTGATGCGGCATTCGGTGCAGCGCTCATGAAGGCTTTTTATTGCCATCATTTTGTTTTGCCGTTGCCGCCCGAACATCGTTTTCCGATGAGCAAGTACGCGCTGTTATATCAGCGCGTACTTGCCGATGCGCACGCGCTGGGTATCGAGTTGGTCGAGCCACAACCCGCCAGCAAGAGTGATCTGCTGCGCGTGCATACGCCGGATTATGTGCAGCGTGCGATCGGCGGCGAATTGACCGCGGCGGAGCAGCGCAAGATCGGTTTCCCGTGGTCGGCGATGATGATCGAGCGCTCGCGCCGATCCGCCGGCAGCACGATGCTCGCGCTCGCCGGCGCGCTCTGTGGCGAGGGTGTTGCGGTCAATCTCGCAGGCGGCACGCATCATGCGTTTGCCGATCACGGCGGCGGCTATTGTGTGTTCAACGATACCGTGATCGCCGCGCGTTACGTGCAGGCGCTCGGATTGGCACAGCGCATTCTGGTCGTCGATCTGGACGTGCATCAGGGCGACGGCACAGCCGCAATCACGCGTGAGGATGACAGCATTTTTACGTTCTCGATGCATGGCGAGCGCAATTTTCCGGTGCACAAACAGCAGAGCGATCTCGACGTTGAACTGCCCGACGGTTGCAGTGATTCGTTGTATCTCGATCAGCTCGCCAAGTTTCTGCCGTTGGCGATCGAACGCGCGGCGACGGATGCGGTGATCTATCTGGCCGGTGCCGATCCGTATGGCGGCGATCGACTCGGGCGGCTCGGCTTGAGCAAGGCCGGTCTGGCCGAGCGTGATCGTTGCGTGCTCACCGCATGTGCGCGACACGGTCTGCCATTGGCGATCAGCATGGCTGGCGGTTATGCGCATGATGTTGCCGATATCGTCGATATCCATTTCGCGACAATATGCGCCGCAGCAACGCATGCTCGCACGCTGTCTACCCGGTCGTCGCGCGATGTCGGCTAAACCATTTGCCCCGCTGTCGCATCCAACCGACACCATGAATGCTGCGATACTCTCTTTCCCTATGGCATTAGCCGAACGACCGCAGGACGAAACCAGCGACGCGCATCTTGTGCGTGGCGCGCAGAGCGGGCAGGTACGCGCGTTCGAGGCCTTGTATCGGCGGCATGTCGGGCGCGTGCACGGCGCCGTGTGGCGCCTCAGCGGCAGCGATGCGGCACGAGCCGAGGAGATCACCCAGGAGGCATTCATTCGCGCCTGGCAGAAGCTGTCGAGTTTTCGTTTCGAG
>JAYVTP010000329.1:0-3040 GCA_043788685.1 Pseudolysobacter sp.
GCGAAGGTGCGCAAGCAGAAAAAATCACCGTTGCCGTGGTTGCGACCGGATGCAAAAAGTCAGGTCACGTTGCGTTACGAAGACGGCAAGGCGGTCGCCATCGACGCCGTGGTGTTGTCGACCCAGCATGATCCATCGGTCAAGCTCAAGGATCTCAAAGAAGGCGTGATGGAGCTCATCGTCAAGCCGGTGCTGCCTGCGAAATGGATCCACAAGGGCACCAGGTTCCACATCAATCCGACCGGCAAGTTCGTGATCGGCGGCCCCGTTGGCGATTGCGGCCTGACCGGTCGCAAGATCATTGTTGATACTTACGGCGGCTGGGCACGTCACGGCGGCGGCGCGTTCTCGGGTAAGGATCCGTCCAAGGTCGATCGATCGGCAGCTTATGCGGCGCGTTACGTGGCGAAGAATATTGTTGCGGCAGGCCTGGCCGATCGTTGCGAAATCCAGGTCAGCTACGCCATTGGCGTGGCCGAACCGACCTCGATTTCGGTCACCACCTTCGGCACCGGCAAGATCAGTGACGAGAAGATCGAGAAGCTCATCCGCAAGCATTTCGACCTGCGCCCGTACGGCATCATCAAAATGCTCGACCTCGTGCATCCGATGTATCAGCAGACCGCCAGCTACGGTCACTTCGGCCGCAGCCCGTACGATGTGACGTTGCCGAATGGCGAGAAATTCACCGCGTTCTCGTGGGAAAAAACCGACAAGGCCGCGCTGCTGAAAAGTGATGCCAAGTTGAAGTAATCGTATTTGCTCTGACCGTTCTGAATCAGGTTGACACCCAGAACGGTTGAACAAAGCGGGGGTGAGCCGGCCAGAGACGTCCGATGCACAGCATTGGGCGTTTGCATTTCCAGCGACAGATGCGGTCGCTGCTGGTCGCAGATTTGCACCGACTGGACCACCCATCGCTTGGCATCAAGCAGACCATACTTGGAATCGCTTGCCCGACCGCAAGGCGATCAATCCTGATCGGGAACGGGATGCGGTATTCGTGGACAAATGCTCTGAGTGCGTCGGGCCCCATCCGGCATGGTGCCGAGACAGCAAATGACGAACACCGTGCACGCATCAAACGCAAGGAGCGCGCTCAGCGTCATTTGTCTCATTGAATCGTGAAACTATTTCCAGGCTCCGATCTGCCTAACTTGAGCCGACCGCTGTCGATACCGTGCTTGATCGCATTGTGCGTAGCTCGCATGCAATCGCATCACGCGTCTTGCAGTTAGTCAGGCCATGATCGACGACGACCTTGCCGATGCTTTGGCATCCGCCACATTCATGATTTGCCTCCTGCCGTTTTCAACGCATTTTATACGTCTTTTTTGTTGTTGCGATCGGTCTGAGCGGAGTGCGTTTCGATGCACGATCGGAGCATGCGATTCGATCATGATCGGCAACGAACCAACCATCGATCCACACGCTCGCAGGCAAAGAAAAAGCCCGCACGACGGCGGGCTTTTCAAGACTACATCCTGCAACAGCGCTGGAATATTTCAGAACGGAATTTCATCGTCATCAAAACTGTCTGACGGTGGCGGCGTGTTGCGCGTCGGCGCGGATTGCGGGCCGCGTGCGGGACCACGTTCGGCGCGCTCGCGTGGTGCGCCACCGCCACCGCCTCCACCCATGCCTCCGCCGCCGCCTTCACCGCGACCGCCGAGCATCTGCATTTCATCGGCGATCACGTCGGTGGAATAACGTTTGACGCCATCCTTCTCGTATTCGTCGGTGCGCAACTTGCCTTCGACATATACTTGGCTGCCCTTTTTCAGGTACTCGCCGGCGATCTCGGCGAGGCGGCCGAAAAACTTGATGCGATGCCATTCGGTGCGCTCTTGTTGCTCGCCGGTGGTCTTGTCTTTCCACGCTTCCGAGGTCGCGATGCGAATGCTGGTGATCGCCGCGCCGCTGGCGGTGTAACGCGTTTCGGGATCGGCGCCGAGGTTACCGACGAGGATGACTTTATTGATTCCGCGTGCCATGTGACTTTCCTTTTATTCTTGCCTGAAGTTACCAAAAGCGGCCTGCGCACAGTTTGCACTACCACCTGAAGCGGCCATCATCTCGGATGGCATCATAACAGCGTTGCCAGTAGCGACAAATTCGGAAAGCCCGGCAGAATGCGCCAACGCATCGCACCGTCAAAGATACGAATGACCCACGACGACTTGCCTCCTGTTATTGCCCGCAAAGTGGCGCCGAACGACAGCACACGCGCGGGTTCTCTCCTGGGTGCGCTACGCGAAGCCTGTATCGCAATGCTGTCTGCAATCGCCATGTTAAACGTGCTGCTTGGCTACGTATGAGAGAAATCGTGACCGGCGCCGGTATCCGCGCGGCAACACTTGGTTCGTGCTGCCGGTGCGCTCGACTGCCAGTGTGGGCCGCCAATACAAAAATTTGTTGAGCGATGCTCCCCTGCAGAAAATCGCGGCAAACGAATTGATCAACTTTCGCCCGACGGCACCGCGCCGCGCTGCAGAATCGGTGAGGCGATCGAATGCGCGGTTGGTTTGCCGTGCAGGATCGAGATCGTCGCTTCGGCGCCAGCATGTTGTACGGCGCGAGTTTTCAAGTCGATGCTGCTACCGCCATCCAGCCGCACGATGCGCACATCCTTGATCGACAGCGGCTTGCCTTTCGCCAGCGTGGTGGCCGGTTGTTGCGGCAGCACCAGCCACGCACTGCCGACCGAACCTGCAGCCACACGACCGATGCCATCGGCGCCGACCAGCACCGCGGTTTTTTCATCGATGCCGATACCGAACGCTTTTGCGCCGGGCAGATCGGCATTGAAACGCGCAACAAACGTAATGAGGCGGCCGAGTCGGCTGCGTGCGGAAAAATGCGTATCGGTCATGACGTTTTCCATCCAGCGGTAATGCAGAAAATCGCCTTCGAGGGTCATGCTGGCGTTGAATGGATCGGCCAGCGCATTTTTCGATTCCATGCTGTTGCCGTCGAGGCAGGTGTAACTGTAGCGCCCGAGAATCGCCAGGCCCGCACTGCTGCCACCGATCGGCCGATT
>JAYVTP010000330.1:0-2996 GCA_043788685.1 Pseudolysobacter sp.
ATGCGATGCAGCGCGCCTTGCCGGCGCAACATTACGTGATGATCGACGACAAGCCGCAAATACTCGCAGCGATGAAACGTGTGCTGGGCGAACGATTGAGCACGGTATTCGTGCGCCAAGGGCATTACGCGCGTGATGCGCAGATGGACACGATCCAGCCTCCGCCCGATCTGACGATCAACACGATCAGCGCGGTCTGCGAGCTGACTCTGGCGGATTTCAAAATCCCGACCGACACGAGTAGCGCGCGAACTCACGCTTACTGAAATCACTCATGCACCACGCTGCAAACCATCAGGAATAATCATGTTCGACGAGCTTGATCAGCAATGCATCAACACCCTTCGTTTTCTTTCCGTCGACATGGTGCAGAAGGCGAACAGCGGTCATCCGGGTTTGCCGCTCGGCGCGGCGTCGATGGCGTATGTGTTGTGGAATCGCCATCTCAAATACAATCCGCATAATCCGGACTGGGTCGATCGCGATCGTTTTGTGCTTTCGGCAGGACACGGCTCGGCGCTGCTTTACAGCCTGCTGCATCTGACCGGCTACGATCTTTCGCTCGATGACATCAAGCAGTTTCGCCAGTGGTGCAGCAAGGCACCGGGCCATCCCGAGCGCGGCCACACCTCAGGTGTCGAAATCACGACCGGACCGCTCGGGCAAGGATTTGCCAACGCGGTGGGTATGGCAATCGGCGAGGCGCAGCTCGCGGCGCGCTACAACCGGCCCGAACATGTGATTGTCGATCATCATACGTTTGCGATCGTCAGCGATGGCGACCTCATGGAAGGTGTCGCCTCCGAGGCCGCATCGCTCGCGGGCCACCTCAAACTCGGCAAACTGATTTGCCTGTACGACGACAATTACGTCACTCTCGCCGGTGCCGCCGACATCACGTTTTCGGAGAATCGCGCGCAACGTTTTGCCGCATATGGCTGGCATACCGCAATGGTCGAGGATGGCAACGATCTGGTCGCGATCGACGCGGCATTGCAGGCTGCGCGTGCGGAAACCGATCGCCCGTCGTTGATCCTCGTGCGCACGCATATCGGCTTCGGTTCGCCCGAGCAGGACAGCTTCAAGGCGCACGGTTCGCCGCTCGGCGTCGACAATGTGCGCAAGACCAAACAGACTCTCGGCTGGCCGACGGAACCCGATTTTCTGATACCCGACGCCGCGTTGAAACGTCTGCGTGCCGCGATCGAGCATGGTGACAAGAACGAAGCATCATGGAATAAAAACGTCGAGGCCTACGCCCGTGCTTTTCCCGAGTTGCATGACGAACTGCAGTATCGTTTGCGCGGCGAATTGCCGCCGGGTTGGGATGCCGATATTCCAGTATTCGCCGCTGATGCAAAAGGCCTCGCCACACGCGAAGCATCGGGCAAGATCATGAACGCGATCGCGCCGAAATTGCATGCGCTCAGCGGCGGTTCGGCCGATCTCGATCCGTCGACAAAAACCGCGTTGAAAGATCTCGGCGACTTCAATCCGCCGCCAGCAAAAGACAATGATCAGCAAGGCTCCGACGGCGGTGGCTGGAGTTATGCCGGACGCAACTTGCACTTCGGTGTGCGCGAACATGCGATGGGCGCGATCGTGAACGGGCTCGCCGCGCACGGCGGATTTATTCCGTACGGTGCTACGTTCCTGATTTTCTCCGATTACATGCGCCCGCCGTTGCGCCTCGCCGCATTGATGGGGCTGCATGTTGTGCATGTTTTCACGCACGACAGTCTTGCGCTCGGTGAAGACGGTCCGACCCATCAGCCGGTCGAACAACTCGCAAGCCTGCGTGCGATTCCGAACCTGATCGTGATCCGCCCGGCCGACGCGAATGAAACGGCGGTAGCCTGGCGTGTCGCGTTGGAAACACGCGGGCAGCCGGTGTTGCTGGTGCTGACACGGCAGGAATTGCCGACGCTGGATCGCACGCATTACGCCAGCGAAGACGGCTTGCGCCGCGGCGCGTACGTGCTCAGCGACGCGCCGAGCGGCAAGCCTGATTTGATCCTGATCGCCAGTGGCTCCGAGGTAGCGCTGAATATTGCCGCGGCTGAACGTCTGCAAAAAGATGGCTACGCCGTGCGCTGTGTTTCGATGCCGAGCTGGGAACTGTTCGATGCCTTGCCGCGAGCCGAACGCGACGCGATTTTGCCGCCTTCAATCACCGCGCGTTTGGCCGTCGAGCTTGGCATCGCGCAGGGCTGGCACCGTTATGTCGGAGATCGCGGCGCGGTAATCAGCGTCGAAAAATTCGGTGCTTCGGCGCCAGCGGAAATCTTGCTGCGCGAATACGGATTTACTGTCGACAAGGTCTGTGAACGTGCGCGCGATTTGCTGAAATAATATCGCGCGCGCGTGAGCGTCCGCTTGGCGCGGAATCATTCCTTCTTGATTTCGTGACCACCGAATTCGTTGCGCATTGCCGACAGCAATTTGTCGGTGAAAGATTCGCTGTCGCGTGAGCGCAATCGCTCGATCAGCGATTGCGTGATGATCGGCGCGGGCACGTTGAGGTCGATCGCCTCGGCGACGGTCCAGCGGCCCTCGCCGGAATCGATCACATACGGCGCGATGCCGGCCATGCTCGGATTCTTGCCGAGCGCATCTGCCGTCAGATCGAGCAACCACGAACGTACCACGCTGCCGGTGCGCCAGATTTCAGCGACCTGATGTAGATCGAGTGCGTATTCTTTCTTGTGCTGCAAAATCGAGAAACCTTCGGCATAGGCTTGCATCATTCCGTATTCGACGCCGTTGTGGATCATCTTGGTGAAGTGTCCCGAGCCGACCGGGCCGACGCGCCCCCAGCCTTTGTCTTTTGCCGGTGCAAGTGTTTCGAAAATCGGACGCAGCTGTTCGACGGTGTTTTCATTACCGCCAATCATCATGCTGTAACCCTCGGCCAAGCCCCACACGCCCCCGCTGGTGCCGCAATCGACATAGCCGATTTTTTTCTCGCCCGCCATGCCGGCGCGACGCAGCGTGTC
>JAYVTP010000331.1:0-6751 GCA_043788685.1 Pseudolysobacter sp.
ACGCAGTGGTATCGAGCTGCGTTTTCCACCGGCGCATCCGTTCAATCCGATCAGCGCGTTGCGCCTGAGTATCGTGCTGGAGAATCGCTGGGAGGCAATCCGTGCGATCTTCGATCACCTGTGGCGCGATGGCAAAGCCGTTGATAGTGCCAGCACTCTGGCCGATGTGGCGGCAGGATTCGGTTGCGCCGATATCGCTACGGCAATCGATGCAGCGTCGGTGAAAACCGCTTTGCGGGCCAACACCGAGGCCGCGATTGCCGCAGGCGTGTTCGGCGTACCAACCGTGGCAATCGGCGACACGCTATTCTGGGGTAACGACGCGACCGCGATGCTCGAGGATTTTCTGGTCAATCCGCAGCTTTTCGACAGCGAGAAAATGCGTCGCATCGAAACCCTGCCGGTCGGCATCGAGCGCAAGCGCTGAACACGCCGGAATTGCCAAAGCCACGAGTCATCTGCATGCGCTGCTTCTTCCGGCCACGATCAAAAAACCGCGCTCACGCACTGATCGCGCCGGTCTGGTTTTTCGCTGTGCTAGCGGCGACAGTTTTCAGCGCGAGCGTGCACGCCGATCAAGTATACAAGTGCATAAATCCACAAGGTGTCATTGCATTTCAGGATCGCGCCTGCGCCGGTGGCGACCAGCAAACCGTGCTGCAACTCGCGCCACAACCAGCGCCGCTGGCAAGCGCTGCCGATGCAACGCCGGCCAGCGATGGATCAGTCGAATCGCCATCCGCGCCATCTGTCGCCATGCCGTTGCGTCGAACCTTGCCGACGTTATGGGCTTGCACACGTTATGACGGCGAGCATTACATGAGCACGAACGGGATTTCGCAAAGTTACGCCGTGCCGCTCGGCGTGCTCGGTTATCCGGGCTTGAGTCTCGGCGAAGCGTATGGTGCCGGGCATCTCGGCAATTCCGCGCCCAGCGGAAAATCGCCGCCGATCGCGGCACCCGGCGGGCGCAGTTCAATCAGCGCGAGTTATACCTGGGTGCAGGATCAATGCCTGCCGGCAAGCATCGCGCAGACCTGCAAATACCTGCACGAACAATACGACAGTAACCACACAATTTTGCGCCGCGCGGCCAAGGCCGAACAGCCAGCACTCGATGTGCACGAACGCGAATTGCGCGATCAACTGACTGGCTGCTGATCGTTTGTACTGGGTATTTTGCATCGAGAAACCCGATCCGATTACATACATATCAGGCAAACAAACCGTTACGATTTTTCTCGAGCGCGAGCAGATGGCGCTTGGTATCGATGCCGCTGCCGAATCCGGTCAGGCTGCCATCGTTGCCGATCACGCGATGGCACGGCACGATGATCGGGATCGGATTGCGCCCGTTCGCCGCACCGACGGCACGGCTCGCTTTCGCATTGCCGACACGACGCGCGAGCTCGCCGTAGCTGATCGTGGTGCCGTATGGAATCGCACCCAGGTTTTGCCATACGCTGAGTTGAAACGGCGTGCCGCGCGGGCTCAAGCCCAACGAGAAATCCTTCAGTTCGCCGGAAAAATACGCGGTCAACTGTTCCGCCACCGGACGCAGCGGCGCGGCATCGCGCTGCCAATCGGCACCGAGCGAGGTTGGATATTTGCTCGTCGCAAAATCGACATGACGCAAACCTTCGGCATCCGCGGCGAGCAACAAACGCCCGATCGGCGTTTCCAGATAATCGTAGAACATTGCTGTCTCCATAATCCGATCGATAGCAAACTGAAATCGCAATCTCAACCTTGACTGCGCCACAAATGCAGCACCGCATACGCGCGCCATGGTCGCCAATCTTGGCTGAGTTGTTGCAGCGCTTTTGTGCTGAGCGCGGCGCCATCGCTCGTGGCAGCGCGGCGCAAAATCAGATCGGCGGCGGGAAACGCATCGGGATGCAACAGCGCGCGCATCGCGACGTAATGCGCCGTCCACGCGCCGATGCCGGGCAGACGCACCATGCGCTCGACAAAGTCATCAAGAGTTTGATTCGGCGCAAAATGCAGCTCGCCCGTGCACACCACGCGCGCGAGCTCACGCACGGTTGCGGCACGCGCTTTGGGCAAGCCGATACTGGCGATATCCGCGTCGCACAAACGCTGTGGCGAGGGAAACAGCGCGTTCAGGCCGCTGCTGGATTCATCCAGCAGGCGCTCGCCGAATCGCTCGACCAGCCGCGCCGCAAACGTGCGCGCGGCGACCACGCTGATCTGCTGGCCGAGCACGGCGCGCACTGCCGTTTCAAAACCGTCCCACGCGCCCGGCAAGCGCTGGCCCGGATGATTTTGCACGAGCGTACGCAGGATCTCGCTCTGTGCCAGCGCAGCATTGATCGCGACCGGATCGGCATCGAGATCAAACATGCGCCGCACACGCGTGCTGAGCATCGGCAATACCCTGGAATGGGGAAATTGTATACAAAGCAGCAACGCATTTTCGTCGCGCGCTGCTCGTACATCAAACTTGCCGATGACACCGTCATGCGCAAAAACGCGCCGGTATGCGGCCGTGCCTACTTGCTCGACGCCGGGGATAGCGCGGCGCGCATAAAACGCGAGTTGCGCGGCAAAATCGTACGGCGGCCGATACGGCAATCGCAGCGTGATTCCATCCGCCACGACGCCGGCCTTGCGTCGCACCACGCGCGGCGGCAAGCGATACGCCGCCTGAAACGCTGCGTTGAAGCGCCGCACGCTGGCGAAGCCCGATGCGAGCGCAATTTCGGTCACCGGCAACGCGGTTTCGCTGAGCAGTTTTTTTGCGAACAACACGCGCCGTGTCGCGGCAATCTCCAGCGGGCTCGCACCGAGTTGTTCGACAAACAGCCGTCGCAGATGGCGTTCGCCGACGCCGATTCGCGCTGCGAGCGCGCCCACCGACGCGCCATCCAGCGCGCCATCCTCGATCAGATGCAAGGCCTGGCGCACGAGTTCGCCACCGGCGCGATGCAGCGGCGAACCGGGCGCGGCCTCGGGGCGGCAACGCAGGCAAGGACGAAATCCGGCCGATGCCGCGGCTGCCGCGGTCGCGTAATAACGGATGTGCTGCGGTTTCGGCGACGGCGCCGGGCAGACCGAACGGCAATAGATTTTGGTGCTGGTCACGGCGGTATAGAACAGGCCATCGAAACGTGCATCGCGGCTCATGCGTGCGCGTTCGCAAATCTGCGGATCGAGAACAAAAGGTTGGACAGCAGGATTCGACATGCCACCATGCTACTCGCGATTTGTAACGCCAACTCGCCGTTTTCGGCCATCAATGAAACTTGCAACTTTTGCCGAGCGCGGGCAGTCTATGCGGCGTGCTGACCAACCTCCGCCACCGCGCTCGGGCCTATTCCTGGCTGAGTTATCTGCTGATCCTGACGCTGCTGCTGAGCGGTTTTGACGTGCCGGCGTCGACGCATGACGCGCCAACGCAAACCGCAGCACACACAAGCCACTGCCAGCAGCATGCCGCAACATCCGCCAGCGAAAAGTCCGCAGTGTCCGAACACGATTGTTGCAAGGGCGGCGCCTGTATCTGCAGCTTGCTGACACAGACGGCACTGTGCAATCCGGCAATCGCGTTCGGCGAATCGTTGCCACCATTACGTGTTTTCGTATCGCTGCCAACGCCGCATCTGCCGGCACTCGCCCTCGCGAACCTGTTGCGCCCTCCGATCGCCTGATCGCATCGCTGCTGCGTCATGCGGCGGCCAAATATCGGCGTGGCTGTTTTTTTGCAGCCGCTATCTTCGTGATTTCTGCCAGCCGCAACCGGCGCGCAGGTCACGATCAACGGAGAATTCCACATGCAACGATTTTGCTTTCGTCTCGGCGCGGTTTCCGCTGCGCTGGGTTTACTCGCGGGCTGCGCGAGCCTGCCGCGTGCGCAAGGCCTCGATGATATTCATACGCTGGTCGAGCAGCGCCACGGCACCGCGCTGACGTGGAGCATCGCGACCACGGACGACGCGAACAATGCGCTGAATATATTGCTCGCGCAGCCACTGACTGCGGATCGCGCGATCGAGATCGCGCTGTTGCGCAACCCGCGATTGCAGATGGAATTTGCGCGCCTCGGCATTGCCCAGGCCGACGTGTTCGAGGCCAGCCGCATGCGTAATCCGACGTTTTCGATGGCCGCGCTCGATCCACATCGCATTGGCGAAAATACACGCATTGATGCCGGATTCAGCGCGAGTTTCGCCGAGCTGTTGTTGTTGCCGTCGCGCCGACGCCTTGCACTCGGCGAATATGCGCGCAGCAAGGAGTTGATCGGCAATGCGGTACTGAATCTGCTGTGCGACGTGCGCGCCGCGTGGTTCAACGCCGTGAGTGCACAACAGGTGGCGAACATGCGCGAAACCGTCGCGAAAGTCGCCGCGACCTCGGCTGAACTCGCAGCGAAATTTCATGCCGCGGGCAACATCGCGGTGCTGGAACTGAAACTGCAGCAAGCCGCGGCGACCCAAGCACGACTTGCCGCAGCGCGTGCACGCAGCGATTCGCTCCGCGCACGATCGGCGCTCAATCAGTTGCTCGGTCTTGCCGGCGAACAAATCCATTGGCACGCCGACGTCCGTTTGTCGACGCCGCTCGCCAGCGAAGATTCCGTGGCAACTCTGCTCGCCATCGCGCGCGTGCAACGGCTCGATCTGCTCGCAACGCAACAGGAAGTCACCTTGCTTGAAGGCAGCCTCGGCATCACGCAGCGTTTTCGCTGGCTCGGCAATGTCGAGGTCGGTGTGAGCGGCGAGCGCGATAATGATGGCACGCATCTTTACGGGCCGAGCTTGTCGTTGCAATTGCCGATCTTCAGCCAGGGCCAAGCGGCCATCGCGCGCGCCGAAACACAACTCGCACAGGGTCGCGCACGGCTGCAATCGCTGCAGATCGAGATCGATGCAGCGGTGCGCTTGGGTGTCGATTCCGTTGCCGCTGCGAGCGCGATTGCACAGGATTATCGCGCCGCGCTGATTCCCGAACGCGAAGCCATCGTCGTACACACGCTGGATAAAATGAACTTCAATCTGGTCGGCGCATTCGAGCTGTTATTGACGCGACAACAGGAGGTCGATGCGTATCAAGGTTACATCGAAGCAGTGCGTGATTATTGGCTCGCGCGTGGCGAGCTCGCGCGAGCCGTCGGCGCACGTTTGCCGAGCGACGATGCCGCCGATGCCGCGCCGATCGATGCGCCAGAACGGTTCGATCCAACACTCGACGAAGCCGCGCCGGCGCAGCACGACATGCATCACGGCGCCGGCCATGAAATGTCTAAGCAGCATGATGCTCCCGCCACATCATCCGCACACCTCGCAGTAGAAAAAATTCCCGCCGGAGCCACGCCATGAAAATCTCACGTCGCAATATCGTGCTCGGCGCCGGTCTGGCTGGCCTCGCTAAAATCGGCAGCGCGATGCGGCCCGCAGCAGCGCAAACACCTACTATCGACGATACCGGCGCGGGCGCTAAAACCAATCCGCCGTACACGCGTGTGACGACCTTGAATGGTCGAACCTTGCCGTTCCGCACGGTCGATGGCGTCAAGGAATTCCATCTGGTCGCGGAAGAAATCGAGCACGAATTCGCGCCGGGTAGCAAAGCGAAATGCTGGGGCTACAACGGCTCCACGCCGGGGCCGACGATCGAGGCGGTCGAGGGCGATCGCATCCGCATTCTGCTGACCAACAACCTGCCCGAACAGACCAGCATGCACTGGCACGGCATCCTGTTGCCGAGCGGCATGGACGGCATCGTCGGCCTCACCCAGCCACCGATTCTGCCCGGTGAAACCTGGGCCTACGAATTCACTTTGCGCCAGCACGGCACACACATGTATCACCCGCACGCGGATGAAATGACGCAGATGGCGCTCGGCATGATGGGCATGTTCATCATCCACCCGAAAGTCGGCGAGCCGCTGCCGATCGATCGCGATTTCGTCATCCTGCTGCACAACTGGGCGCTGCATCCGGGCACGTATCGGCCCGATCCGTCGATCATGACCGAGTTCGATTTGTGGACGTTCAACAGCAAGGTATTTCCGGCGATTGATGCGATGGTGGTGCGCAGCGGCCAGCGGGTGCGCATTCGTGTTGGCAACCTGTCGATGTGGAATCATCCGATCCATCTGCACGGCCATCAGTTTCATGTCACGGGTTCGGATGGCGGACGCTGGCCGCAGACGCTGTGGCGTCCCGAGGTGACCGAAATCGTCGGCGTCGGCCAGACCCGCGATATCGAATTCATCGCCACACCGGGCGACTGGGCGTTCCACTGCCACATGTCGCATCACACGATGAACGCGATGGGCCACGGTGTGCCGAACACGCTTGGCGTCGATCAGTCCGGGCTCGAAACGCAGCTGCATAAACTGCTGCCGGGCTACATGGCGATGGGCCAATCCGGTATGGCCGAACACGCCGAAATGGCGAGCATGATGCGTGGCCCAGAAAACACCTTGCCGATGATGGGCGGCAAAGGCCCGTTCGGTAATCTCGACATGGGCGGCATGTTTACCGTACTCAAGGTGCGTGATGAGGTCGCTGCCGATTATCGTGATCCGGGCTGGTATCAACATCCGCACGGCACGGTCGCGCGGCGCGTCGCAAGCTTACTGCAAGGCAAAACACTTGGCCGCTGAACGAGCGAAAATGTTTCTCGAAACACATTGCTACAACAGAAATCGTCTGATACCTCATAGAACGAATGTCGTTGGTTTTTGTCGGCATCGTTCTTACGGGATTTCGCAATACGCGCCTTT
>JAYVTP010000332.1:0-5221 GCA_043788685.1 Pseudolysobacter sp.
GCGATCGAGCAGCACCTGATGATAGGAAAGTTCCGCCCACGCCGCTGCATCGCTGTGCGCGCTCGGTCCATACAGCAGGCCCGGACTGTTCGGTGAAATGGCCAACGATGCACGCCAGTGCGCGCCATAACTGATCGCCGCATTGAGCTCGTCGTAGCGCAAGTTGTCTCGATAAACATCCCACGGCGATTCGTAATGCACGGTGCCGACACTGGTGGCCCATTCATCGTTCAACTGCCAGCGTCGATTGATGTACAACGTGATCTGCGCTGCCGCCGATTGCCACATCGTTCGTTGTTCGGTGGCGCCGATGCCGACAGTCCAGTCGTTGCCAAGAATGCAGTGGATATCCGCCAGCCATGCTGGCTGATCGATCGTCAGGCTGCGACCGCGATAGATATCGTCGCTACCGAAACCTGCACTGCCGCCCCACTGCTGGGCATGGACATCGACAACGACCATGAGCAATAACGCCAGCAACCACCGCATTTGCCACGGGCGACGCCATGCCGAGAATGGAGTAGTGTCAAGCATGACCAGCGTGATTCAGCGCTTTGCGCATGACGGTTTTATATTCGTTGAGATGGCGGTCGCGATGGTAGCGTATCCGGCATGGAATCTGCGGCGATGTCCGCTCGACAACGGCTACGCAACCTTTTTATCGGGTTTTGGTACTACGCTTGAGACAATTTGCGATAGCGTAAATGGGGCGGATTTTGAGCGAAGCACGAAGCGACATCGGCACTGCCCGCTCAGGTGATTCTGTCGCCGATAGCGAGCTGTGCGAGCGTGCGTGGCTACAGGCGGTGGCAAACGCCGATCGCGTGGCCTTCGAGCGCTTGTATTTGCGTTATCACCCGCGGCTGACGCGCTTTCTCGGACGCATGACGGTTCGTCGTGATCTGATCGATGAAACCGTCAACGAAACCTTGTGGGCGGTCTGGAATAGCGCTGCGCGGTTTCGCGGCGATTCCAAGGTCGGCACGTGGATTTTTGGCATCGCATATCGCTGCCTGATGAAGGTGATCCGCGACGAACCGCCGCTCGCCGAACACGTCGAACCAGCGGCTGAGAATTCTGCGCTCGATGAAGCGGCGTTCGGCCAGAACGAAAGCGAGCAACGTGAACTGCGCGACTGGGTCCAGCACGGTTTATCGCTGCTTCCGCACGAACAGCAGATGACCATGGAGCTCGCCTATTATCTGGGCCAATCGTGCGAGGAAATTGCCGGCATCATGAATTGCGCAGTGGGTACAGTGAAAGCGCGGATGTTTCATGCGCGCCTGCGATTACGCAACACGCTGCCAAATCTTGGCGGTGACTTTTCGACAGCAACACGTTCGGTGCAAGCATGACCAGCGATACGAATGATTCTTCTGTGCTCACACATCGCCATACCTGGGATGCGATTCCGTGGATCGTGAATGGAACCGCCTCGCCAGAGGATCGCGCGGTCGCCGAGGAGCATCTTCAAACCTGCGCCGATTGCCGCGACGAATTGGCATTCCAGAGTCAAGTGCATGCCGGCATGAACGTCACCACAGCGGCGATGCATGATGGCAAACCGGCACTTGATCGGTTGTTTGCACGTATTGATGCCGAATCCAAAAACGAGCGAAATTCCTTGATCGATGCGTCGTCCAATGAAACCTCGCATGCAAACAATCAGCTACACGCCTGGCACACGCCGTCGCGCCACAAATGGACGCGATATCGCGCGCGTTTGCTGGTAGCTATTGTCGCCGCGCAAACCGTGGGTCTGGTGCTGCTCGGCGTACTTTTGTTGCGGCAGGAACAACTGCCGAATTCAAGCGCGCGCTATGAAACACTGAGCCAGGCGAGTATCCCGGCAGGCCCCGCGACGATCAGGTTTGTGCCGATGCCAAGCCTGACCGTCGGCGCGATGCAGGCGATGCTGGCCGATGCGAAATTGCGCATCGTGGAAAGCAATCAGGGCAGCTCGATCTACGGCCTCGCACCTGAGCCGAATACTCAATCGGATCTGGTTGAAGGTGCAGCGATGGCGCGAGCAGCCAGCACTACAACGGCAGTGGCGCGCTTGCGCAGTCAGCCCGGTGTTTTGCTGGTCGAGCCGATTGTTTCGCCCCCATCCGCGCCGTGATAAGTCACTGATGTCTACCGAGCCGCGAGCGCGCAAACGGTTACTGGCGCACACGAGTATTGCGCGATATGGCTGTTGTCTACTGGCGTTTTGCATCATTGCGACTGTCGCAAATATCGCAAATGCCATGACATCGGCAGCAGGCGCATCGAACCCACGTTTGATCATCGTCGCCGTGGCGGACAAACCCGCGCCGACGCTCAGCGCGGGTTCGACCCCACGCGGCTACGCCGGGCTGCAGAATTACAGCGGCAGTGATCGTGCGATCGCGACCGCCGCGAACGTGGCGCACGACTACGACCTGCACGAAGTCTCGGCGTGGACGATCGAATCCCTGCGCCTGCGGTGCATGCTGTTTGAGATTCCCGCAGCCGCGGATCGCGAAACGATATTCGCCCGATTGCACAAGGACGATCGCGTGCGACTGGTGCAACCGCTGCAGAATTTCGATACCTACAGCACCGCACCCCGCGCGGGCGGCTCAACAAGCACGCCTGAACCAACTGCTTACAATGATCCATACATCAGCCTGCAACACGGTTTTACGGCTATTGGTGCGGCTGAAGCGCAACGTTGGTCGAATGGCAGTGGAATTCGCGTGGCGCTGATCGATACCGGCGTCGATGCGATGCATCAGGATCTTGCAGGCCGGATCGAACTGCAGCGCGATTTTGTCACCGGATCTTCGAGCGCCGCCAACGCTGATCGGCACGGCACCGAAGTGGCCGGCGTGATCGCAGCGGTTGCCAATAACCGGCTTGGCATCGTTGGCGTAGCGCCCGCTGCGCGCATACTTTCGTATCGCGCCTGCTGGCCAGCGCTGGCCGGCGCGAGTGCGGCGCGCTGCAATACGTTTACGCTCGCCCGGGCGCTCGGCGCGGCGATTGCCTCCGGCGCTCCGATCATCAATCTGAGCCTGGGTGGCCCGTCGGATCCGCTGCTCGAAGAGTTGCTGGGTTACGCCGTCAAACGCGGCGCCATCGTTGTCGGGGCGGTACCGCCGAGTGGACGCATGGATGGATTTCCGGTCGACGTAAAAGGCGTGATCGCGGTAAGCAGCAACGAGGATGCGCAACCGCCCGGCGTGGCGCTTGCGGCGCCCGGGCGCGACATTCTCACGCTCGAACCGGGCGGACATTACGACTACGCATCGGGCAGCTCGCTGGCAACGGCATACGTGAGCGGAGCAGTCGCATTATTGCTGGTACTGGACCATCGTCTCGATGCGTCAGCATTGCTCGGATTGCTGCAAAAATCTCGGCGCGACGCTAATACTCCGATCAATATCTGCGAAGCAATATCGGCGCTGCGTCAATCCGACCGTAACTGCGCGAACACATCGGTGCTTGCCGAATAGGCAAGCGGCATGCGGGGGCATGGCCAATCCATGCTTGCTGCTCCATCCCCGAAAACACCCATGCACGAAACCGTCGATGAAAAACGGCGGCAGCGCCATGCACAACTTTTTTGCGGGCTATTGGTACCTATGCCTGAGAGTCGACGCGGGGCGCTATCAGCCCACAAATTGCTCGGATCGTTTAATCACATATTGAGGGGTTTGCCATGCGTAGGTCTGCATCCGCGATTAGTCTGTTTTTCTTGCTGCTCGGCATGAGCTTTGCTGCATTTGCCGCGAACCACGCGGTTAACGTAGGGGGCGGCGGACTGACATTTACTCCCGCCAGCTTGACCATTGCCGCCGGCGACACGGTGACATTCACCAACGCGGGCGGATTCCATAACGTCGTCGCCAACGATGGCTCGTTCCGCTGCGCCGACAATTGCACAGCCACCGGCGGCAATGCGAACAGCAGCGCGTGGAGTTCCGTTGTGACTTACAACGCCGCCGGCACGTTTGGCTATTACTGCGAAATCCATGGCGGCCCCGGTGCTGGCATGCACGGCAGCATCACGGTAGAAGCAGCACCGCCGCCACCACCGCCAGCCGGCACAAATATCGGCGGCTACCTGAGTGGCAACTGGTACAACCCGGCACAATCCGGCAGTGGATTTCAACTTGAAGTGACATCCAATTTCGGTCAGATGCTGGCGATATGGTTCGTCTACAAACCAGACGGCAGCGGTCAACAGTGGATCTTTGCGCAAGGCACCTATGACTCGACCAGCAGCACCGTGACGCTGCCAGCCGTGATCATCCAGAACGGCAAGTTCCCGTTCCCGCTTTCCAACTACGTCGCCAGCGATATTCAAAAAACATCCTGGGGCACGGTCACGTTCTCGTTCAGCGATTGCAACACTGGCGTTGCCTCGTGGGATTCAACCTTGCCGGGTTTTGGCAGCGGCAGCGTGCCGATCACCCGCCTGACCCAGATTGCAGGCACTGTTTGCCCCTGATCCGCGCACGCCAGCAACGTTACGATATTGCTGGCGTGCCTCCCGCTTGGATTTCATAGTTTGGAGCTGACCATGTACCGGTTTGAATCAGCCATTGGATTTTTTGTCTTGCTGTTGAGCCTGAGCTTTGCTGCGTCGGCCACCGACCATACCGTGATGGTCGGCGGTACGGGGCTGGTGTTCACGCCATCGACACTGACCATCGCGGTCGGCGACACGGTAACCTTCAAGAATGCCGGCGGCGTCCATAACGTCGTTGCAGATGACGGAACCTTTCATTGTGCCAACGGTTGCAGCGATAACGATAGCGGTTATGGTTATGGCGGCGGAGCCGGCAGCCCGAACGGGACGGCATGGAGCTTCCAGACAACCTACTCATCGGTCGGCACATTCGGCTATCACTGCGAAATGCATGGCAGCGCCGGTAGCGGCATGTTCGGCAGTGTGACCGTGCAAGCTGCAAGCGCAACGCCGAGCATCGGCGGCGCCCTCAGCGGCAACTGGTACAACCCGGCGCAATCCGGAAGCGGATTTCAGCTTGAGGTGACATCCAACTTCAGTCAGATGCTGGCGGTGTGGTTTGTTTACACACCCGGCGGCGGCAACCAGCAATGGGTTTATGCGCAAGGCACCTACGATTCGACCAGTAATTCCATTTCTAATTCAATAAGGCATTAACAATCCATGGCCAGTGGACGATGGATTTGAATCTGTCGTGCTGATTTTCTGCATTCCGAAGGGAGA
>JAYVTP010000333.1:0-1677 GCA_043788685.1 Pseudolysobacter sp.
ATGCACGCCGGCGACGGCCTTGAAAATATTGTCGGGCGTGAGCGTGTGCCGATCCTGAATTTGCAATTCGTGTGCGAATACGTTCAGCAGCACTTCGGAATCGGAATCGGTATTCAAGTGGCGACGATCGTCCTCGACCATCTCGCGGCGCAATTTATCGGCGTTGATGATGTTGCCGTTGTGCGCGAGCGCAATGCCGTACGGTGAGTTGACATACAACGGCTGCGCCTCGGCGGTGCCCTCGGAACCTGCCGTCGGATAACGGCAATGGCCGATACCGGCGTGACCGCGCAATTGCAGCATGTCATCGCGCTGGAACACATCGCGCACGAGACCATTGGCCTTGTGCAAACGCAGACGCGTACCGTCGACGGTGGCGATCCCGGCAGCATCCTGACCGCGATGTTGCAGCACGGTCAACGCGTCGTACAACGCGCCAGCAACTTCCGATTTGCCGACGATTCCGATGATTCCGCACATGGGGTAAAGCTCGTATTGGTGGTAACGATGAAGCTACGTTTTTTATGCATCAAAGCATGAGATGACCGTTGAATCCGAACGTATATCAGGCCGATTTCTCGCTCGAAGCCGCCTTACCGTTCACATAGTCTGCGCCTATTTTACCGTGCCGTATCGTTGTGCGCATGTTTGCCAAACCGAAAATCCGCAGTCATAGCGTTCGCGCGATCTGACTAATTCACACAGAACTCGGCTTCGATCAAATATGGCCGTCAGCAGCCATCACAATGCGGATGAAGTACAAGCACTGCCGAATTTACATCTCACTTCGTCGTGCCATGCGCTGGCGGCGTTGCTGTCGGTGGCACAACAGACGCAGGTATTTGCGTGGGAGCGGTTGGCGGCAACCCGGCCGGTATCGGCAGCAACCCGCGCAGATCGAGGTACTTTGTGACATCGGGTGGCAGGCGTGCAGACAGCCATTCCGCGCCAGCCTGAAAGCTCGGCAGCAATTGCGAATCATGCCACCACGGATCGCGCGGAAACGGCGTGAAGCCAAGAATCAGCACGGCGAAAGTCACCAGCAGCAACCCACGCGCCAGACCGAAAAACATGCCGAGCAAGCGATCGCTGCCGGAAAGACCACTACCGGCGATCAGCTTGCGCATGAAAAATCCGACCAGCGCGCCAAGAATCAGCACGCCGACAAAACAGATCACATACGCGAGGATCAAGCGTACCGACGGCACCGGAATCGGCGTGGTGAATTTATCGGCGAGCTCCGCGCCGAAATTCCACGCGATCCAGAACGCCAGAATCCAGCACGCAAGTGCCAGCACTTCACCGATAAACCCGCGCCACAATCCCATCAAGACCGACAGCGCCAATACGCCGATAACGCAATAGTCGGCCCAGTTCAGCAGCGTCGACATGGATCGAATCCTGCGCTCGCAAAACTCACGGCTGGGTTATGACGATGCCATCGAGCTGCAGCTTCTGCTTGAGCGATGCGCGCAGTTTGTCAGCGTTCGCACGATCCGCTTCCGGCCCAGCGCGCACGCGCCATAGTGCTTGATCAGCGCTGCCGCTACGATCGACAAACGCGACGAATCCGGCGGCCATGCAGCGCTGGCGCAACTTGTTCGCCTCGTCTTCCGATTTGAACGCGCCGAGTTGCACCGCCCAGCCACCGGCCTTGTTGGCCGGCAACGCCGCGAC
>JAYVTP010000334.1:0-4019 GCA_043788685.1 Pseudolysobacter sp.
CTCGACAATCTCGGCAAGAAGATCGACGCGCTGGCGACGTATCGGCGCGCGCTGGCGATCCGCGAAAAAAACCTCGGCAGCGATGATCCCGATGTCGCGACATCGCTGCACAACATCGGCACGATCCAGGACGAATCGGGCAGCGAGGAAGAAGCAAAGCTGTCGTTGCAGCGCGCACTCGCGATACGCCGCAAGGTCTTCGGCGCCGGGCATCCTCTAGTCGGATTTACCGAGCTCGCGCTGGCTGGTGTTTATCAGGGGCTGGATCGAATCGACGATGCCCAAACCAGCGCGAACGAAGCGCTCGCGATTTTTCGCCGTACGCTCGCGCTGGATCATCCGAAGATCAGCGAAAGTCTGAATATGCTGGTGATCCTGCACGCGAGCCGTCGCGATTTTGTTGCAGCGGCCGAGCTCGGGCGCGAAGTGGTCGCGCGTTTTCAGCGCACTCTCGGCGCCGATCATCCGAACACGCTGACGGCGGAAAACAATCTGTCATTTGCGTTGAAACATATCGGGCAACTGGACGAAGCCGAGCGTTTGCAACGCGACGTACTGGCGCGTGTGCATGACGATAACGGACAGGGCACCGAGGCGGTCGATTGCGAGAATCTCGCTGGCACGCTAGAGCAGGAGGGCCGATTCGATGAAGCCCTGGTCTATGCAAAACGCGCGGTCGAACTGTTGCAAAAAACCGAAGGTGAGAGTTCACCGAACGTGGCGATTGCGTTGCGCCTGCTCGCGCTCGCGGAAGAGTTTCATGGCGATATTAACAACGCTGAACGCGATTTTCGCGCTGCGTTGCGGATCGGTCAGCAGCTGGCGCACGATCACGCCACCGCGCTTTATCCACTGCAGATTCCGCTCGCGGATTTTCTGGTCAGCACGCAGCGTTGCGCTGAGGCGTTGCCGTTGCTAGAGGGTGCGCTGGCTGAAATCGAAAAAATCGGACCTGGTGCTGGTTCGTTCTGGCAGCCGCAGGCGCGGTTGCTGCGTGGTCATTGCCTGGTTTCTGGAAACACTCGACGCGAAGCGGCTGCGATGCAGGACGCCGCGCGCAAGCAGTTGCAAGCGATGCCGGCGATCGAGGTCGATCTGTATCCGGCCGCGCAGAATCTATTTTCTGCGCGCGCAACTAAATCTGCAACGAAATGAAGTCGATGTTCGGATCGCGCTCTTGCATGAACCGAGATTGCGCTATCAATCCATGCTCAAACCAGCCGTAGCAAGTTTCAAAACCGTGGATGAAAATCTGATCATGTTCGTCGCATCAAATGAGAATGAGGGGGAGTAGTAGGGTGCGTCATAGCCGTTTTTGAAGATGCCATCGAACGCGGAAAGACGGGTCACAGCCATGGCGTTCGTGCCACCAGTGCTGGTATAGCCGACGACGACCAGCTTGCCGCCGTTCAGCGTTGCAGACATGCCCGTGTTGTTGGTGCTCAGTAGGCCGAAGCCGTTGGGATGCTCGCGGAAATACACGCCGACGCTGCCTGCGCTGTTGAGACTGGTATCGAGATTGAACGGGCCGGTCAGGTTCAGTCGGGCGATGCCGAACATGTTGCCGTAGGGCGTGCCAGACTGATAGCCAGAGCCGACTGCGTAGATCTGCTGATAACGCGTGTCGTAGCCTGACACGATCAGTTTGGTGATGTCGTTGGTCAGGCCGGCACGCGGATTGTTGTCGAACGCAAACGCAAATTTTTCCGGCAGGCAGACGGCGGCACAGCCGTACTGGACGTAGTGGCCGGTGTTGTCGAGCATTGCGACCACTGCCGCTTGATAGGTGCCGCTGCCGACGGTTGCAGTGGCATGACCGCCGAGCACGATGTAGTTGCTCGGCTTCACTACCGTCAGTGCATTGCAGAAGTCGCCGTTGTCGCCGCCGAGATCGAAGGCGACGATGGTCTGGCCACCGCTACCAAACGAAAGGTCGACGTCGTACAAGCTGTGCTGAATGCGGATTACCGCGCAATCGTAGTTGCCGTTGGCGCCGCGATGATAACCGCCGACGACATAGCGACCTTGGGTGTCGATGCCAAGGTCGAGGGCGTGATCGTCCTGGTTGTTGCCGGATCCAAATTCGTAGGTGAACAACGGTGCGACGGTTTTGCCATCGGCGCTCATCTGGACGAACATGAACCGGTTTACATTCCGCGCGTTGTCGTGGTACGTGCCGACCGTGTCAATCGTGCCGTTGCTTTCAATCATCACCCGCGCGAGGTTAGTACTGTCGCCGCTGACCGGGGTGATGTAGCTAGAGGCGTAGATCTGGCCGAATGTGGCGTCCGGCACGCCGTCGGCTGTGAATTGGGAAATGAACGAGGCAGCGTAAGGCTGATTGGCAGCCACGACGATGCGATCGTCCGCGCGCACGGCGATGCCGGTGAATGAGCAATTGCCATAGCCTGCGAATCCCGGCATAAATGAATTGGTGCCACCGAAGTTCGCGTCCCGGCTGCCATCGACATTGAGCCGGGCGAGTACGCAGTCATTGTTGTCGTTGTAGCCGACGACGATCGTCTTGCCGTTCGATTGCACGGCGACGTCGGTCGCGACGAGATTGGAGCCCCCGGCACCGGTCGCGGCTGCGCTGATCTGTACCTTGCCGCCTAAGCCGAAACTCGGATCAAGCGCGCCGCTATCGACCGGCGCGGCAGCGAACGCTGTCGTGCTTGCCAAAGTGAATTCGCCAATCAGGAATATTCGCTGCAGAAATTGCATAAACCACCTCGCTGAAACTCGCCATCCGCATTGATGACAACAGGGGTTACGTCGTTTGCTGCGATTTACTGACATGCGTGCGACATGCCCTGGTGCGCGCATGACGTAGCATGCTTTTCATCGCGAAACCGTTGTTGAAAGTTGAGCGACTGCATAGCTGCGAATAGCACCGGCTGGATGAGTTCAGTGAGGCCTTGCGACAGATCGCATTTCAGCTTGCGGCAAAAATCTTGTTGCATAACGCGCCGAGTTTTTTCTGCAATGTTTCCACCGGTGCTTTGGCCAGCTCACTACTCAAACCTTGCGCTCTGATGTCGCATAACAAATCGCCTTTGCGCGCGTTTATCTCACGCAGATCCGTCAGCCATACCGCTTCTTCACCGACGCCACTGAGCGGTTCGGACGTTGCGTACTCTTTCATCTGGCCCGAGCTGAACGTGCCGAGCGTCACCTTGCCCAAACCCGGACGCAGCGTCACCTTGATCTCGGGACCGCCATGATCATATGTAGCAGTGATGAAATAACAGGTTTGCGCATCGCTGTTGAGATTTTTTGTGGCGGTGATCGGCTCGCTCAGAATGCCGTCCATATCCTGCGCCGTCAGCAGTTTCTGGTCGCAGACGCTGCTTGCGGGAGATCCTGCGCTCGTACTCGATGCAGTTTTCGAGCACGCGCCGAGCATGCAAACCGTACTGGCAAGCAGAAGTAAAATCGGGCGAAGAAAAGTCATGCGGTTCTCCACCAGTGCGGGAATCGAAATCGCGATTGATGCGGCAAAATCAATGCGCAACCGGGCCGGGTTTTGGCACTGGTTTTGGTGCAACGGGCTTGAGTTTTGCGTTAGGCGCAATGACGGACGCTTGCGCAGCATGTCCGGGTGGAATCGGCTGCGGATTCAGCGCGTTCTTGCCGCCGACAAAAATAATGCCTTGTTTGTTTGCCGTGTTGGGTGCGCCTGACAGCGCATGCGTCGGGCCAGGCGCTACCGGACCGATGCCGGGCACTTTTTCCTTGACGATCGGGTGCGGCGGCGACTTGGCGTAAGTCGTTGTCGGCGTATGCGCATACGATGTGGCATTGAGCGGCGGGTGGTCGTGTGCCGGGTCATTGCGAGGTGGCTTGCACGGTTGTGTCGGGCAGTTGGCATTGCCCGCGTGCGCCATCGCCATGCCGACAACGGCGAGAAACAGCGCCAGCGCAACGCGCGATCCCTGTGTTGCGATGCGCCGATTCTGCCGTACGAGTGGACATTGCCCGCAGCGTGGATGCTGTGATTCTGGATGCCGTTGCATGAC
>JAYVTP010000335.1:0-4002 GCA_043788685.1 Pseudolysobacter sp.
TGCTTTTCGAGGTGCGCATTGATCGTCGCCCAGATTTTTTCGATGCGCAATCGCAGCGCTTCCTGCGTCACTGGATCATGCTCGCTGCGACCCAGATCACGGGGATAAAACCAGAACCGAAATGTCGCCTGCAGGTTGTTGCTGAGATAGACAATCCAGTGATACCAGGCATCGCGTTGCGACGTACCGATGGGTGGCGCGAGTGCCGCTTGTGGATGCCGGTCGCACAAGCTCATCAAGATGGCCGCAGATTCGCTGACGGCGGTGCCATCGATGATCAGCGTTGGTACCTGGCCACTCGGATTCAGCCGCAGATATTCCGGCGCGCGCTGTGCATCCGCATCAAAATCCACCAGTTCCAGCGTGTGCGCCGCGCCGATTTCCAGCAGCGCCAGATGGATCAGCAGGCTGGCTGTGCCGGGCGAATAATACAGGGTGTACATGCCGGTTTTTTCCATAGTTGGGATGGTGTGAACGAAGTGTAACCGGGCACGCTGCTCTACACAGCATTTGCACATATGCGAGGCGTCGAGTGGATAAGCTGGTTGTGCACACCCACCAGAACGTACGGAGGTTTTATGCGTTTATCAAAATCCATTTTGCTGCTGGCTTTATTAGTGCTTTATTCGCTGGCGACACCGGCTTTTGCCTGGGATCGTTGCAACAGTTGTGGCGTCGTCAGCGGCGTCGAGAAAATCCGCGATCGCGATCACCGCTTTGGTGGTGGGACAGCCATTGGTGCGATCGCTGGTGGTCTGCTCGGCAGTACCGTCGGCAAAGGCGACGGTCGCACGGCAGCCGTGGTTGGTGGCGCTGTACTCGGCGGCGCCGTCGGTCATCAGGTCGAAAAAAATAACCGTGATGATAATTCCTATTGGCGTTTCCACGTACGCCTGGACAACGGTCGTCGGGTGACAATCGATCAGGGCGATAACCCGGGCATTCGTAATGGCGATGAGGTTCGTGTTGACGGAAATCATGTCGAACGTCGCTGACTTCCGGCGCTTTACGTTCGGCCTGAATTAGCGACGCTCGAAAGATACTGCTTAATCTCGAAGCCCCTGCATGCAGGGGCTTTTTTATTTATTTTCCGCGGTAGTGAAAAAATCTACTTGCGGACATTTTCCTTGCTGAAATTCGCAGCAGGATCGCAAGACACTGCGCCGCTGGTATTCAATCCCAACACGCGACCGGAAAGTCCTGCGGCATCGAAATAATTCGTGCTTCCAACAGCCTGCAAACTCAAGGCAGGTTGCAGCTTGAGCAATGGCGGTTCGTTCTGCTGCGCACCGTGGCCCAGGTTGGCCGGCGGATACAGGCAGGTGGTTGTCGTGAACGATACTGCCTTGCCCCCGGGCAAGGCCTCGGAAATTATTCGACCGACCAGCTTGCCGCGGGCGTCGAGCGTAATGCCGAGGATCGTTGCCAAGGTCGGTGCGATATCGGCGTTGCTGGTCGGCGCCGCATCGACAAAATTCCGTTTGAAGTCCGGCCCGACCGCGGCCATGAAATTGAAGGTGTCGGATCGGCTGAAGCTGCCGTGCTGGCCCTGGCCTTGTTGCAGACTGCCATCGGCCACTTCTGCGCCGCAGCGTAGCGGCTCCGCGCAACCGGTCGAGAAACTGCGAAAGCTGACCACGATACTCGGCCGCGGCGTGCGTGCCGAACCGATCAGGTTGATCGCACTGAGCGGAATCGTACCGGGAAAACTGCCTAGACCGTCATCGACAAATACCCCGCCGACATAATCCTGCGCGAGTAGCGAATTGACGATGATCGGCACCAGCAATTTGCCCGCCGCGCTGGTCAGATAAATCAGGTCGGAACCGCCGCCGGCGGTGACGATCATGTCGGGATGATCGGCGCTGCGACCGATCAGGCCGTTGCCATGTTTGCCGTGCTTGGCCTTGAACTTGTCGGCGGGTTTGGCGCTGCTGCCGGGAATATCGCAACCGGCCTGGGTGTCGATCGCCGCGCCGTAAGCATCGGGATCGAACAGCGGCAGATCCAGCGCATTAGCCAGATCCAGCGCAACAAAACCTGAAGGCAGATGGCCACCGGGTGCGTCGTCGTAACTGCATTTTGCGGCGTGGCTGGTTTCGCTTTGTTTCGATATCGTCGAAAAGCCATGATCCGATGTCACGAAAATATTCGTGGTGCGATCCAGCCCCTGCGCCTTCAGCGCAGCGCGCAATTGCTGCAGGCTGTCATCGGTATTGCGGATCGCCGCGAGCGAGGTCGAGCCATTGATGCCCGGCACCATGCCATAACGACTATCGAGCTGGTTATGCTGGGTGGAGTCGGGGTCGCGCGCCCAGAACACCATTACGAACGGTTTGCCGCGCTGCTTGAAGGTTGGCAGCACCACACGCGAAGTGACATCGACCAAATATTGCTGCTGCGCGACGTTGGGTTTGTCTGCCGCGGGCGGCGTCTGGCCGAGCCCGGCCGCCTGCAATGCGCGTTGTATTTCCTGATTGAGCGGAATGCCTTCGGCGGTTGCGGTTTTCTCGTTGATCAATCCGCTTTTATCGTCGATCAGGATGGTTTGCTCGCCGCTGCGTGCGGTGTGATCCATGATCAGCGTCGGACCGAGCTTGCCGATTGCGGCGGTGCTGAAACCGTGCGCGCGCGCGCTGGCGAGCAGGGTGATCTCGTCGAGGTAATCACCATCGAAATGTTTGTCAAGTTCGCCGAGCACGTTATTCTCTTCGACAAACGGCGTCACACTGCTTTCGCCATTGGCGTAAGTCGCGGCAAATCCGGTGTAGAGCGTGTTCTGAAAATCGCCGGTATCGCCGAGATAATGTCCGGTGGCGATAGCCGACGCATTAGCCGTGGTCACGGTCGGAAAGATCGAATGACTGTTCGGAAAAGCCACGCCTTCATTGCGCAGCGCATGCATGGTCGGTGCAGTTTGCGCATCTACCATCGCACCGCGCAAACCGTCGGCGACGAAAATAATGACGTTGTTCGGGTTACTCTCGGGAGCCGCCGCGGCATGAAGCATGCTCAGGCTCAAGATCACGCTGGCGAAAATTTTGCTGGATCGGTTCATGGTTGCAGTCATATCGAGGCTCCGGATCGGCAGTGCTATCATGGCAATGTTGCGGTTTGATGGATTCCGCGACAGCACGTTGCAAAAGGTCGGAGCGAAGTATGCCTGAACAGGAATGGCTGGAAATAAGCGCGCGGCTCGGACTGGCGATCGTGATCGGCGCGGTGATCGGCATCAATCGCGATCTGCACGACAAGCCGGCAGGCTTGCGCACACATGCGCTGGTCGCACTCGGAGCAGCGATGCTGCTGATGATGTTCGGGCGCATGATCGCCGGTGTCGATACCGACCTAGCGGCGACCAGCCGTGTTGCTCAGGGCATCATTACCGGAATAGGTTTTCTGGGTGCGGGAGTCATCTTGCACGGAGCACGCGCGCATCGCGTGCATGGTCTGACCACGGCTGCCGCGATCTGGACAACGGCGGTCTTCGGCATGGTTTGTGGCAGCGGGCGTTTTGCGCTGGCGCTGATCGCCTTCGCTCTGGTGCTGTTGATACTGGTGCTAGGCGGTCCGCTGGAGCGGTTGATTCACCGCCGCTTGCGCGCGCCCAAGCCGCAACCAGCGCCGATGTCGCTCGACGAGGACTGAACTTGTATTGTTGTTGAGCGGATTTTGTATTGCAGCCAAATCGAACTATCAGTCGATGACGTGATAAAAATTATGTTCGCCGATCGTCGCCAGTGGAGCGCCGTGTACCCACGACGGAATCATCGACGAGGCCAGCAGAAAATGGTCAGCCGTGGGCACCACCGCAACGCGCCATTGTTCGGGTAGCCACCACATCGCGATCGATGCGCCGGAGACGTCCCACGCGGTTTTCCACGAATCGATATTGTCGAAGATGTAACTCTTGCTCGTAGTGGATAACGCGAACTGATCACGCGCCTCCACCACATTGCACAGATTCTTGCCCCAGCGCCCGGTCGTGCGGCGGCGTTGTGC
>JAYVTP010000336.1:0-6727 GCA_043788685.1 Pseudolysobacter sp.
CGATATTTTTCTCGGCATCGACACCGCATTCGCGCTGATGACGCTACTGGTTTCGCTGGTCGCGGGATTGTTGTTCGGCGATTTGCTGGTGGCGCCGCGCCGCAGTCTGTAATCCGCTGCGTGTCGCGCTATGAAACACCCCGGAAAATACTCTTGCAATAAATATCGTGCGGAATTCGCGCGAAGGACTTTCGTTTGAGTGGATACGCAGGCTATCTGATGCGGCGCAAATCTGCAGACAAAAATAAAGCGGAGATCAGTGGCGATCTCCGCTTCAATAGTCACCACTCACTGATCATGAATTCAGATCAGCAAATCTTTTTCTTTCTTGCCAGCCGTCAGCGCGGCATGGAACCAGCGCGGACGTTTGCCGCGACCGGACCAAGTCTGGGTGTGATCGGCCGGGTTGCGGAATTTCGGTTTTGCCGGTGCGCGCTTGGCGCCGCGCTTGGCACCTTTCAGACTGAACAAGTCTTCGATGGTGAAGCCTTCCGCCTTCGCCAGCGCGGTCAGTTTTTCACGCAGCTTGACCGATTTTTCCTTGGCCAGTTCGTGTTTGCGCGTTTCGGCTTTCTGGATCAGTTCGTCGAGCTGATTGTGATTCAAGGTTTTGATGTCAATTGCCATTGATTTTCCTTTGGGTGGTTTTTCTGCGGCCAATCTAGAGATGCGTGTCATGGGCTCTACCCTTCCATGAAGTCATTGATAGAAAAAGATCGGTGCGAACCGTTTGTAAAATGCTCAATTACAGAACGTTTTCTTTACATTAAATTATGCGGAATTGCAAAAACCGTCACATTATTAGCCACGAATTGATTTCGCGCAATAGGGAATTGGTCGTGACTTCAGGCATATATCGCAGAATCAGCGATGCCCGAGACGTACGCGGCGGTCAGAAAGCTGTGAAACGATCGGGTACGAACCTGGCCGTGGGTCGATAAGCCAACGCCGGCGACGATGAATTCGCCGGCATTGTGCATAGCCGATTAAAAACGCGACGAGTTCAATGCCGTTGCAATAATGCGATGGCTTCCGCGCGTGGTAAAACCTGATTTTCCGTTTCAGCGCGCGCACGATATTCCAGGGTGCCAGCCAAAAGGCCACGTTCGCTGATTACCAGGCGATGTGGAATTCCAATCAGTTCGATATCGGCAAACATCACTCCGGGACGCAAGCCGCGATCATCGATCACCGCGTCGATCTGCATTTTCTGCAGTTCATGCAATAGCGCGGCTGCGGCGTCGTTGACCTCGCCATTGTTCTTCGGATTGATCAAACAAATCGCCACTTGCCACGGCGCCATCGCTGCGGGCCAGCGGATTCCGGCGGCGTCGAAGTTCTGCTCGATCGCTGCCGCGACGATGCGCGATACGCCGATGCCGTAACAACCCATGTACATCACGCGCGCCTTGCCGACTTCGTCGAGCACCGTCGCGTTCATGCCCTGGGCGTAGTTCTGGCCGAGTTGAAAAACGTGTCCGACCTCGATGCCGCGCGCGATTTTCAGCAAGCCGTGGCCATCTGGCGAGGCATCGCCCTCAACCACTTTGCGGATATCGGCGATGCGTGTGATCTGTGCGTCACGCTGCCAGTTGGCGCCGGTGTAATGCTGGCCGTCCTTGTTCGCGCCGCAGACAAAATCCGCGAGCACGGCTGCGGCCCGATCGACGATCACCGGAATAGTGAGGCCAATCGGGCCGATGAATCCGGGTTTGCAGCCGATAATCTTGACGATTTGCGCTTCGTCGGCGAGCACCGATTCACCCGGCAGTTCGGCCAGCTTGGCTGCCTTGACCTCGTTGATTTCATGATCGCCGCGCAGGCACAACGCGACCAGACCATGGCGACCTTGCACGATCAGCGTCTTCAGACAATGCTTCGGATCGACCTTGAGGAATCCGGAAATTTCCTCGATGGTTTTTTGTGTCGGGGTATCGACCAAGGTCAACGCTGCACTCGCCGTCGGCGCAGTCGTGGTTGGTGCGACCGCTTCGGCGAGTTCGATATTTGCGGCAAAATCCGAGGTATCGGAAAACGCGATCGCGTCTTCGCCGGAGTCGGCCAGCACCTGGAATTCGTGCGACGCTGTGCCGCCGATCGCGCCCGAATCCGCCTGCACCGCGCGGAATTGCAAACCAAGCCGCGTGAAGATGCGTGTGTAGGCGTCGTACATGACTTGATAGGTTTGCGTCATGCATTCGGGCGTGAGATGAAACGAATACGCATCTTTCATGAGGAATTCGCGCGCGCGCATGATGCCGAAACGCGGACGAATTTCATCGCGGAACTTGGTCTGGATTTGATAAAAATTGATCGGCAATTGTTTGTACGAGCGCAGTTCGGCGCGCGCGAAATCGGTAATGACTTCTTCGTGGGTCGGGCCGTAGCAGAATTCGCGCTCGGCGCGGTCCTTGATCTTGAGCAACTGGCCGCCGAATTTTTCCCAGCGGCCGGTTTCATCCCAGAGCTCTTTCGGCTGGATCGATGGCATCAGCAGCTCCAGCGCGCCAGCGCGATTCATTTCCTCGCGCACCACGGTCTCGACCTTGCGCAAAACACGCAGCCCGAGCGGCGTCCAAGTGTAGATGCCGGCAGCGAGTTTGCGCAGCATGCCGGAGCGCAACATCAGCCGTTGGCTTTCGATGTCGGCGTCGGCGGGAATTTCCTTGACGGTGGAGAGATGAAATTGAGACAGGCGCATGATTCGGACTATTCAATGGACAAGAACGCCATTGTAGCCGCTGCGCCGCAAACGCATCAAAATCGTGGTGCGTTTTTCATCATCAAAGCCAGCGCGGGATCGATCAAGATCGATCCACGTGTAATTCGGCGCAGGATTTTAGCTGCAATAAAGCGTGGCGGCGGCCTGCGCGCGCTTCAGTTCACCAGCGCGATTTGCATCGGGCAGCGGCTCTACTTTGCCATCGCGCGAAATGTTCAATGTGCCCGCGCCCTGCAGCAGTTTGACGTTGGCACGCGCCTGTTCGCAGAGCTTGACGTTGGCCTGTGCCTGCGTCTGTTTCAGTGTGGCGGCGGTATCGGCGCTGGCGGATTTGTCGTTATCCGCAGGATTGGCAGCCGGTGCCGATGTCGCAGGATCGGTCGGCGTTGCCGCCGCGCTGGTAATTCCGGCCTTGACCTTGGTGAAGCTGGTGCCCTGCGGCGGTGGCGCGTCGGAGTAATGCACCGCGCCGCCGGCATCCTTCCACTTGTATACCGAATTTTGCGCCGCGGCCAATACCAGCGTCGAGCTTGCGAGTAGGGTCACGAGTGCGAGTGTGCGAATCATAATGCTGCTCCTGATTTTGCACGGGGATTTCCCGTGACCGTTCAACCATCAAGCTCGCTGCGCCCCTGTTCGCAGCACCCGTCGCTATCGGCATTGCTCATGCCGTGGCGTCGATGCCATGGCGCGCAGTCTATACCGAGCGCAGCGGGAATGGCGAGGGCAGGCCTGCGCCGCGTGATGCTTTGCCGCAGTTTGCATCGATGCGCAGACATCGGTCACGCCATTCTCGCAACAGCGGCTTGCGGTACACTCGGCACGGGAATTCAAGCACGATAAGCACAATGAGCACTCCGCCGCTACCCGCCAACAAGCCGCACCGTGGCATTTATCTGCTGCCGAATCTGTTTACCACCGGTGCCATGTTTGCCGGTTTTTACGCGATCATTGCCGCGATCGGCGGTCATTTTTCGGATGCCGCGATTGCAGTTTTCGTGGCCGGAATACTGGACGGTCTGGATGGCCGCATCGCGCGCCTGACCAATACTCAGACCGAGTTCGGCGTGCAATACGATTCGCTGTCCGACATGGTCAGCTTCGGCGTTGCGCCAGCCCTCGTGATGTATTCGTGGACGCTGAAAAGCCTGCAGGATTTCGGTCCGTTCTGGGGCAAGTTCGGCTGGTGCGCGGCATTTTTGTATACCGCGTGCGCAGCGTTGCGCCTGGCGCGATTCAATACCCAGGTCGGCATGGCCGACAAGCGTTATTTCCAGGGTCTGGCCAGTCCAGCCGCCGCCGGCTTGGCGATGGCGTTCGTCTGGGCCGCGACCGAACATGTCTTCGACCAGCGCCTGATCCAGATCCTTGCCCCGGTGATTTCCATCGTCGCCGGATTGCTCATGGTCAGTCGCGTGCGTTATTACAGTTTCAAGGCGTGGCCGTTGTCCGATCGCGTACCGTTTTTCTGGATTCCGCTGGCAGTTTTGATTCTGATCGCTCTGGCGATGGAACCGTCCGGCGTATTGCTCGCGATCGCCGCCTTGTATGTGTTGTCCGGCCCGGCGCTGACCTTGTGGGGTTTGCGGCTGCGACGCGAAAAACGCGATAGCACACGCGCCGAAGATCGTGTCGAAAAATGAGCGTTGCGCCCGCCGCGATCATTCCGGCGCCGGGCGGCGACAACGATAGCCGCACGCTCGCCTTGCTCGCCGATTTGAGCCAGGCGCTGGCCGAATCGATTGATCTCGAACAAACTCTGGCCGAGTCGGCACGACGCATTGCCTTGCACATGCATGCCGAAGCCGCGGCGGTATTTCTGCTCGACAAGGACAAGTTGCACCTCGAATGCCGCGCCTGCGCCGGCCCGGTGGATATCCTCGGTTTGCGTCTGCCCGTGGGCACCGGCGTGGTCGGGCGCACGCTCGCGGAAAATAGCGGGCAGATCGTCAACAACACCCAGCACGATCCCGATGCGATGCACAGCATCGACAAGAAAACCGGGTTCCGCACGCGTTCGATTCTGAGTGCGCCGCTGGCCACCGCGCGCGGCCCGATTGGCGTGGTCGAAGTCATCAACAAACGCGATGGCGGTGAGTTCGATAGTCACGATCTGGATGTATTGCGCCTGCTCGCCGCACCGACCGCGCTGGCCGTGCGCAACGCGCATATGGCGCTCGCGCTGGTCGAGCAACAGCGCATCAAGCGCGAGCTCGAAATGGCGCGTCGCCTGCAAAAATCACTGTTTCCAAAGCGTCGTCGCGGAAAATTTCCGTTGCTCGGCATCAACCTGCCGGCGAACGAAATCTCCGGCGATTTCTACGACTATTTCGATCTGCCGGATGGCCGCATCGCGTTTGTCATCGGTGATGTTTCCGGCAAGGGTTTGAACGCCGCGTTTCTGATGGTGCGCACCGCCAGCCTGCTGCGCTGGGCCGGCAAGGATGGCCTAGCGCCCGCCGAGTGGCTGGCGCGCGTGAATGTCGAGGTGTGCAGTGCCGTCAACGAAGGCATGTTCGTCTGCGCGCTGGTCGGGCAATACGATCCGGTCACGCGCCAAGCTATTTTTGCGAGCGCAGGATTTCCGCCAGCGTTGTTGTATCGACATGGTGCATTCGAGGAGTTCGGCGCCGATGGCCCGCCGCTCGGCATTCTCGATAATTCTGCTTACGAACAGCGCGAAGTCGCACTCGGTCAAGACAGCTTGTATTTTTTCTCTGACGGCGCCACCGACGTGCGCGACGCGGATCGCAACACCATCGGCGAAGCCGGCTTGCGTACCTTGATTTCGCGTTATGCGAGCTTGCCGCCCGCCCCGCGTTTGCGCGCCGTGGTCGCCGAGCTGCAACGATTGCACCTGATCGATGACACCACGGTATTGCTGCTCGAAGAACCCGCACCCGAACAGCGTTCGCTGTTATCTTTCTCGCTGCCGGCGCGCGCGGAAAATCTGTATCAACTGCGCGTGGCCTTGCGTGCCGCACTCGATGAAAACGGTATCGAGCGTGACCTGCGCGACAAGCTCGTGCTGGCGGTGGATGAGGCTGCGGCCAACATTCTGCGCCACGCCTATCGCGGCACCGGGCAGGGCGAAATCATTTTCAATCTCACGCGTGAACCTGGTGGTTTGCGTTTTGAACTCAGCGATCAGGCGCCGCCGGTCGACGTAGCCTGCATCAAGCCGCGCGATCTGAGTGAGTGCCGACCCGGCGGGCTCGGCGTGAATTTCATCGATGCACTGATGGACGAATGGTTCATCGAAACCCTGCCACGGCGCTGCGGCAATCGCCTCACGATGCGCAAAAAACTGACGCTTACCCCCGGAGACAAAGAATGAATAATGCAGTCAGTCGCGAAACCCATGACGAATTTGTGCTGGTGCGTTTGCGCGGCGAAGTCGATCTGTCGTGGTCGCAGCAAGTGCGCCAGGAAGTGCTCGCCGCGCTCGAGCAAAGCAATGCCGTGGCGGTGGAATTATCCGAAGTGAGTTACATCGATTCGTCCGGCATCGCCGCGTTGGTCGAGGGTTTCCAGAATGCGCGCGGCAAGAGTCAGCAATTCGTCTTGATCGCGGTCAGCGCAGCGGTGCGCGCCGTGCTCGAACTGGCGCGACTTGATCGCGTATTTTTGCTGTTTCCCGATCTGGAAACCGCGCGCCGTGGCTGAACCCGCCGAAACCATCGCCGGGCCGCTGGAGCGTCTTGGACGTAGCACGGTCGGTGCGCTTGCGGGCATCGGCTACGCCGGCATGTTGCTGCTCGAAAGCATTTATTTCACCGCGGTCGGCTGGCGTCAGGGCCAGCCGGTGCGCTGGCGCGCGATCGCCGAACAGATGCGCCAAGTCGGCGTCGATGCACTGCCGATCGTCACGCTGCTCGCACTCGTGATCGGCATCATGCTTGGCATCCAGTTCATCGCTGCGTTGTCAGCGTTCGGCGCGCAATCGCAGGTGGTCGTGGCGGTAGCAAAATCGGTGACGCGCGAATTCGGCGCGCTGATCACGAG
>JAYVTP010000337.1:0-1916 GCA_043788685.1 Pseudolysobacter sp.
GTGCTGCGAATTTGCCAGTGTGCGCCGTCACGAATGACGACTGGCAGCGCCGGTGTGGATGGCGCATACGCGCTGCGCTGCAACGGCAATAACGCCGACGCGACGTGCTGCGCATGCAGTTGCACCCGGATATCGCGGCGATCGCCCTTGCTCGAATCCGCGACCAGCAGATTGGCGTCATCGGCCATCTGCGCCGGCTTGATCAACGTGATGTGGCGCTCGGGTAGATCGAGCCGGATTTCATTGCGATCACCGAACAGCATCGGTACAAGTTCGCGCGGAATCTTTGGCTCGATGGTGTCGCGCTCGGTCAGGCCGAATACACCTTCGACGACCATGTCGAGATAGGCGGCGACAGACCACAACTGGCGTTTTGAATTGACCACCGGCCCGCTGTTGGCACCATCCGCAAACGTTGTCGCCTGGGTCGTGAACTCGTAGTTTTCCATGTTCGATCCAGCCAGTGCCGCGCCGCGCATGATCGAGCGCAACTCGTGCGCAATGCGCGCGGGCTCGTCGAGTGTGCGTGCGGCGCGTAATGCATACGCGCTGACAAATGGCCAGATCGCGCGGTTGTGATAGATCGGCACATCATCGTGCTCGGGCCAGATCACCGCGCTGCCGACATCCCACGTCGGATAATTCGCCAGCGCGCGACGCGCGTGCGCTGGTGGTGCAATGCCGGACAGAATCACCAGCGCGGTACCGAGCAAGTCATACGCTTCGAGGCGGCGCGGCGCATTCATACCACCGCTGTAACTCATGTACAAGCCGCGATCCTCACGCCAGAAATTGTGCTCGATCGTCGTGCCAAGCAGCTCGGCCTGCAGGCGGTATACCGCGCTATCGGCATCCCCTCGCGCCTGCGCCATTTGCGCCGCCAACTGCAGCGCCTGGTAAAACAAAACGTTAGTGGATAGCGCAAACGACTCGGCAATAAAATTGACGTTGCGCGCGGTCCAGCCCGGATAACTTTGTTCGCGCCAATCGAGGAACGACGTCTCGCCGCGATACAAGCCGCGTTGCCTATCGAAAACATGGCGACGATCCTGCGCTAAAGTATCTTTTAGCGCTTTGTATACTTTTTGCGAAAATGCCGGATCGACGAGCAAATGACGCGCGCCGAGAAACCACACAATGCGATCAGTACTCACCGGCCAGCTGCCCCCGCTGCCGGTATCCTGCACGACGTAGCTGGAAGGTATAGCCGCAGTTTCAGTCGTCGCGCGCACTCCGGATAATTTGAATTCGAGTCCGTTGCGCGCGCGCTGCGGATCGAAGCGAAACAGCGCGAGGTCGGTGGCGTAGGCCAAATCGCGAGTCCAGACATATTTCCATTTTTCGCCGGTTTCCAAACACTCGCATGGCAGTGCTGCGCCGTGATCGAACGCGGCATCGGCAATCTGGCTGACGCGTGCCTGTTCAAGCTCCTGCTGCGCCAGCGCGAACAGCGCATCGAATAACGGGCTTGCCGTGCTGCTGACTGCCTGCTGTCGCGGCAACAAACGCGTCACGCCATTGGCGATGAGTTGGTAGCCATCCGGCGTGACCGCCGCCGTGGTGATGCGGCCGCGATATTGCAGTTCGGTCGACCACGGCTCAGCCGCGCTTGTCGCGGCAATTGGCAGCGCGATCAACGCAGCAATCAGCATCGATTTCCACAGCTGGCATTGCTCAGTCATGCGGGTTGGAGACGACCCGCGCATAGATCGCCGCATATCCCGGCAACTGCAATTGGTTCGGTAATATTGTGCCGGCCAGCGGGCCGGGACAGTCGATTTGCTGCAGTAACAACGCCTGCGGCAACGATGCGGTTAGCGCCGTCGCGCCGAGGTTGAAGGCAACGAACAAAACATCATCGCCAAGCGTGCGCATGAAAAGCAACAAGGGTTCCGCCGCTTCTACAAAACGAATCG
>JAYVTP010000338.1:0-5062 GCA_043788685.1 Pseudolysobacter sp.
ACACCGAGAATATTTTCCGGCGTCGGCGCCACGCCGTGCGCACCGAAGGCTTCCTGCAAGGCATACAGCGGGCTGGTTGCAATGTCGCCGAATACGATACCGAGCGCAGCAATCGCCAACGCCGGCAACCGGGGAATAACCGGCATGGATTTGAGCAGTGGATCGCTTCGCAAAATATCTCCACGCTTCGTTTCGGCCGAATTACTATTTGCTCAGCTTGTGAATACCGAGGCGGAAGTAGATACCTGCCAGGGTCAAAGTCATCGTGGCGACAGCTACACAGAAAAGAGTCACGCGGGTTCTCCGGAGGCATGCATGAAACGAACAGCTCCAGCACATTTTTGCCGGATCGGTAAATGGCGTCGGATAACAGGATCCGTCGCGACGTGCCCCACTTTAAACATTGCAAAATAAAAAGTGCATATAGATTTCTGCTATTTTTTTCAAACGTGCAAACTATGCTGCGACTGGATTTCACCGCGACGGCCAAATCGTTCAGAGAAACATTGAGCCCAAAAAAAAGACCGGAGAGCTTCCGCTCCCCGACCTTTGTTTTTTCAGATTGCCTGAACGATGCTGGCTCAATCCAGCATAGAACTTCTGTATCGATTAGAAGTTGAAGCGACCACCGATGGTCGGATCGATCGTCGAGGTGTGCAGGAAGCCGGAAGCAAAACCTTCCTGAACCTTCGAGAACATCGCGCCGGCATAGACGTCGAAACGCTTGGTGAACTTGTAGTCGGCGACCAGCGAAAATGCATCTTCGCTACCGCTGCACTGACCGAAGCTGGTGTCGGAACAGCCGTTGCCCTTGAAGCTGTTCTGCTTCAGGTGATACCACGCGCCGGTCAGATCGAGCGCATCGCTAATTTTGTATTTCGCACCGATCCACGAAACTTGCAAAACCTTGTGGAAGTTGTAGGCAGTGTTGTTGACGACGCTGATTTCGTAACCACCCAGGCCGTTGAAACCGGCAACCAGCGGGTTCGACGGATTCTTGTAGGTGATGTGCTCGTAACCGCCGGAGAACTTGAACGGGCCGGTGGTGTAATTGGCGGCCAGCGTGTAGGCGGTGTTGTCGGAAATCGTCGCGGCGAGCGAGTCATGCGGCAAGGTAGCAAACTGCGCGGCACTCAACGGTGCGGCGCCAATCGCATCTTTCTTTTTGCTGTACAAGGCATCGAGCGAGAACCCGGCGTAGTCGCCGCCGATATCGAACTGCATCGCGTTGCCGCCAGTGCCGCCGCTGTCGCCGGTATCACCGAACTGATACAGACCCGCAGCGCGGAATGGACCGTTGCTGTAGATGTATTTGATTGAACGATCCAGACGCGTGTTTTCGGTACTGCCGCCGCCCGCGGTGGCACCGGAATAACCGATCACCGAGAACGCGTACGAACCGCCCTGCGGATCATACTTGCCGATCGCATCGGTCAACAGACCGGTTTGGCGACCCAACGTGACCGTACCAAAATCCTTCGAGCTCAGGCCGGCGTAAGCTGCACCGTTGAATAGCTGGCCGGCGCGGCCGCCATCGGCGTTGGTGGTTTGAGCATTCAGCGCGCGACCGTTGTTGTTGACCAGCGATTGCAGCGCGTCGGAGATTTTTCCGGACTGCGGGTTGAAGCCGGTTTCCACTTTGAACACCACCGACAAACCGTCGGCAATCTGCTCGGTGCCCTTCAGGCCGACTTTCGACTGGCTCAACGCGTTCGGCGCAATCGAGGTGATCGACTTGTTGCTGTTCTTTGAAATCAGGTAACCCAGGCCGGTGTAGAAATCGTCGCTGAGCGGCGTGCCGTGGGTCTGGTAAGCCACGCCGATATCGACGGTGCCGTAAAGAGTAACGCCGTTCCACGTAAGCGTGCCGTCGTCGGCTGCCTGTGCAACACCGGCTGTGGCGGCGCTGGCGATCATCGCGGCGAGCAAGGTTTTCTTGATGGTGCGGCTGGATAACAGCGATTGGTTCTGGCAATAGCTCATGATTTTCCCCGTCGAATTGGCTAACAAAAACGAATCTCGGCCTTGCTGCGGCGAGCGGACATCGCGGCGCACAGGTCGCTCAGCCCAAAGATGGTATGAACTGATTATTACAATAACCTTACAGTGTCACGAAAACGAGGAATTTTCGCCTTGTAACAAATCAGTAAAACGGCGGCGTGCTTGATCCACGCATGTATTAATCGCATTTGCGTGGTGCTGGGGCGTGTCACATCTTTGCGCGAATTATCGCCTGCATGCGCAATTCCCGCAGAAGAATTTCCATCGAAACGTGCCGATTGCGGTCGTCTCTGGCACGATCGGCACATGAACGAAAACAAGCTGATCGCGATTTTGAAACAAGCGCTGGCCGATGCGCCGGGCCGGGCCATCGTGATTGCGCTGAGCGGCGGGCTCGATTCCAGCGTTCTGTTGCACGCGCTCGCGAGCTTGCCCGACGCGCGCGCGCGCGGCCTGCGCACAGTGGCTGTCGATCATGGCCTGCATGCAGACAGTTCGCGCTGGGTGGAACATTGTCGCGCGTTGGCGAAATCACTATCGGTGTCGTTTGAATCAGTGGCGGTGGCAGTGACACGTACCAGCGGCGACGGCCTTGAAGCCGCCGCACGCGGCGCGCGCTATGCCGCCCTCGCGCAACATCTCGGCGATGACGAACTGCTCGCCGTCGCGCAGCATCGCGACGATCAAAGCGAAACCGTGCTGCTCAAACTCATGCGCGGTTCCGGCCCCGAAGGTCTCGGCGGCATGCGCCCGTTGCGGCCGTTTGCGCGAGGTCAGTTGTGGCGGCCGTTGTTGTCATTGCCGCGCTCTGCACTGAAAAATTACGCCGACACACACGCCATCACATGGCTGGATGATCCGAGCAATGTCGACGAAACGCTGAGCCGCAACTTCGTCCGCCGACAAATTCTGCCGCGCCTGCGCCAGCACTGGCGCGAATGCGATACCGCACTCAGCCACACCGCGCAATGGAATCGCAGCGCGGCGGATTTCATCCTCGATCACGCGCGCCGCGCGCTCGCAAAACTGCAAGGTCTCGATCCGACCACGCTGCGCTGGGCCGAGTGGCTGGACTTGCCGGAGGCGCTGCGCGATCCGGTGCTGCGTTTGTGGTTGCGTGATCTGCGGCTGGCAGAACCGACGCACGCGCAGGCGATCGAGCTGCAACGACAACTGCGCGACGCCGCGGCGCAAAGCTTGCCGTGCGTGCGTTGGGCCGGTGTCGAGATGCGGCGTTATCGCGATCTGCTGTACGCGATGCCGCCGCTGCAGATTCCGCATGAAGAATGGCAGACCGACTGGCGTGGCGAACGTTTTCGATTGCCTGCACGCTGCGGTGAGTTGGCCTTGGAAAATACCGATCAAGCCGCCGCAGGCTTGCCAACGCTACTGGTGCGTTTTCGGCGCGGTGGCGAGTCGCTCAAGCCGCTCGGCAACCTCCACACTCGCGAACTGCGACTGCTGTTTCAGGAGTCCGGCATTACGCCGTGGCAACGCGGACGCATTCCACTCGTGTATCACGGCAAGATCTTGCTGGCCGTTGGCGATCTGTGGCTTAGTGAGACGGGTGCGGAATTTTTTGCCGCGCATCAACGGCGATTAGTCTGGCAACCTGCGGATTTTGCATGAGCGCCAATGCAAAATTCGATCGCTCCGGGTTGATTCCGATTGACCGCACCGCGCACACGCGTTAATTTTCGCGGCATGCCCAAAACCGCCACCACACCACCGAACCAGATCGCCGAATTCGAGCACTCGCTGGATGAGCTCGAACAACTTGTCGGACGCATGGAGCAAGGCGATCTGAGCCTCGATGATTCGCTCAAGGCGTTCGAGCGCGGCATCGGCCTGTATCGCAATTGCCAGAGCGCACTGGAGCAAGCCGAGCTGCGTGTGAAGCTGCTGCTCGATCCCGCCGCCCCCGAAACCGCGCAGCCTTTTGAACCCGATACGCCCTGATCTCACTCCGAAGCTGTTTCAGCTAAGTGCGCGTGCCGATACCGTTCTCGCGCGCCGGCTGCCGGCCGATACGCAACCGCCCGAAGCGCTGCACCGCGCGATGCGTTATGCGTTGCTTGGCGGCGGCAAACGTCTGCGCCCGCTGCTGGTGTATGCCGCTGGGTTAGCGCTCGGTGCGGCGCGGGAAAAACTCGATGCAGCAGCGGCCGCAGTGGAAATCATCCACGCGTATTCGCTCGTGCATGACGATCTTCCCGCGATGGACGACGACGATCTTCGCCGTGGCCGACCGACCTGCCACATCGCGTTCGGTGAGGCCACCGCGATACTCGCCGGCGACGCCTTGCAAGCGCTGGCCTTCGAGGTACTCGCGCACGACAGCAGCGGGCATGAACCACACGCGCATATCGAAATGCTGCGGGTGCTCGCCGCTGCATGCGGTTCGCACGGCATGGCCGGTGGTCAGGCGTTCGATCTCGATGCAGTCGGCAAAAAACTTTCGCTCGATGAACTCGAACGCATGCACACGCACAAGACCGGCGCACTGATTCGCGCCTCGGTGCAGCTCGGCGCACTCGCGGCCGGCAATCGCGACGCGGCCATCCGCGATGCGCTTGAACACTACGGATATTGTATCGGCCTCGCGTTCCAGATTCGCGACGATATCCTCGACGTCGAAGGCGATACCACGATCATCGGCAAACGCCAGGGCGCCGATCAGGCGCGCGACAAACCGACCTACCCGGCCCTGCTCGGCCTTGACGAATCGCGCCTGCGTTTGCAGCAACTCACCGACCAGGCGCTGGCCTCGATCGCGCCGCTGGGCGACGCCGGAAAACACCTGCACGACCTCGCGCGGTTTGTCGCGGATCGACAATCTTAAAGCGCCGTATTCGAGGGAAACGTTATGGGATTTCTCGCATTTTTTGCGGTAGCAACCGGCGGCGCCATCGGTACGTTGTTGCGCTGGCTGCTGGCGATTCTGTTGAATCCGTTATTGCCGAACCTGCCGCTCGGCACCTTGGCGGTGAACCTCATCGGCGGTCTGATCATCGGTATCGCGCTCGGTTATTTCACGCAGTTTCCGTCGCTGCCCTCCGAG
>JAYVTP010000339.1:0-2900 GCA_043788685.1 Pseudolysobacter sp.
AACTGGAAATCAGCGCTGAACCGATTCACTATTCTGTTCGATGAACGTATGCCGCAGCAGTAACGATAATCCCCTCTACACAAAATCACCGACACCCTCAAGCAAATTGACGCCGCGACTCCAGCAACAAACTCACCCGCCGGCGGAGCAGAACCCCGAAGCAACTTCACTCTTTCATCGACGCATTCAAACATCCGCAGAAGACATTCCGATATTTAGATGGCGGCTGATGCAGTGTTCTTGTCGGTAGCCAGCCTACCCATCAGGGTATAAACGATGCACCGATGAATGGTCCGGTGGCAGCGGCACGCTTATCAAGAATATTCGTGATTGATCAGCCGGATTGGCTGTCGACACAACCTGCACGATCAAGGCGTAGATGCAGCGCGGGGTCATCGGCGCTATTCTTCACATCCAAGGACTATCGACCCGAGCGTAGAACCCCGTGAAGCCCGCGCTGCATCTACGCCTTAATCAGCAACTCGCGTTGACGCCGCAATTGCAGCAGGCGATTCGTCTGTTGCAGCTTTCCAGCATCGAGTTGGAAACCGAACTGCGCGAAGCGCTGGAAAGTAATCCGCTGCTCGAAATGGGCGACGAAGTGACCGAGTCGGAAGCCGCCGCCGAACCCGATCCCGCCGAAAGTTACGCGCCCGCCGCAACCACCGTGGATACGCGCAGCGAACCTGTGCAGGAAAACGCGAGTGACTACGACAGCGCCACCACGTACGACAGCGATCCGGATTTCGGTCTCGAACACACCACCTACGGCACCGCCACATCGGAAGATGGCGACAGCATGGAATCGCAGGACGAGGACACCGAAGACCTGCGCGATCACCTGCTGTGGCAGCTCAACCTGACGCCATTTTCGCCGCGCGACCGCGCGATTGGCGCGACCATCATCGAATCGATCAACGACGACGGTTATCTGACCGAATCCGCCGAGGCGCTGCAGGAAAGTCTGGCCGCGTTGTATCGCGTCGATCTGGACGAGATCGAATCGGTGCGGCATCGCATCCAGCAGTTCGATCCGCTGAGTGTCGGCAGCCGCAATTTGAGCGAATGTCTGCGCGTGCAACTGGATGCGTTCGATCCCGATACCGCCGGACATGCGCTCGCTCACAGCTTGGTATCGCAGCATCTCGAAGCGCTGGCAAAAAACGATCGCGAAAAACTCTGCCGGCAGTTGCGCGCGAGTACGGATGAGCTTGACGTAGCGATTGCGCTGATTCGTTCGCTCGATCCGAAGCCGGGGTCGCGCTTCAGCACGCACAGCACCGAATACGCCACGCCCGACGCCTACGTCGTGAAATCGCAAGGCGGCTGGACCGTGAATTTGAGCGCGCATCTGCAGCCCAAGCTCGGCATCAACCAGCATTACGCCTCGCTGATCGCGCGCGCACAACGCGACGACGCGAATTATCTGCGCGGTCATTTGCAGGAAGCGCGCTGGCTGATCAAGAGCCTGCAGACTCGCGCCGAAACCGTGCTCAAGGTGGCCAACGCGATCGTGCGCGCACAATGCAGTTTTCTCGAATACGGCCCGGAGGCCATGCGCCCGCTGGTGCTGAAGGATATCGCCGAGGAAATCGGCATGCACGAATCAACCATTTCGCGTGTGACCACGCGCAAATATCTGCACACGCCGCGCGGCACGTTCGAGTTCAAGTATTTCTTTTCGAGCCACGTCGGCACCGCCGATGGCGGTACCGCATCGGCTACCGCAATCCACGCCATGATCCGCAAACTGGTTGACGAGGAAAGCAGTTCAAAACCACTATCCGATCAGGCCTTGACGGCGGAGTTGAACAAGCGTGGAATCAACGTCGCGCGGCGCACGGTGGCCAAATATCGCGAGGCCATGCACATACCTTCGTCGAATGATCGCAGCAGACTCAGTTGAGGAGAACAGGATCGTCCTATAAAAATTTCGACGCCAGCCGCGTTGAATCGAACCGCAAATTTCATGCGCAGCAAGGAGTTGGGAGTTTTTAACTCCAAGCGCTCGGCTTTTATTGAGATGACACAAAACGTAAATAATGGGAATTTAGCGGAACACTCGCATCACTCTACGGTCACACCTGCAAGTATCGATTATCGGTGCGGCCAACACTGGGGCGCGCTGTAACCCGGGCCTGACCTGGCCCGCTTCAAAACCAGGAGACTAACCATGCAGATCAAAATCAGCGGGCATCAAGTCAACGTCACTCCGGCCCTGCGCGAATACGTCGAATCCAAGTTCGATCGCATCATTCGCCACTTCGATCATCTGCACGACACGCAAGTAATCCTCAGTGTCGAAAAGCTTCTGCACAAAGTGGAAGCCACACTCAATGTCAGCGCCGGCAATCCGATTCACGCCGAAGCCAGCGCGCCAGACATGTACGCCGCCATCGATGCCCTTTCCGACAAGCTCGATCGCCAGGTGCGCAAGCACAAGGAAAAACTCACCGATCATCACGCCGCCGAAGTGCGCGCCGAGCGTTACGCCTAAGTCGTAGCAAGGTGAGTTAATACCTCTTCACCACCATATTTCATGACCCGACACCGGCCCCGTCTTTGCACTGCGAAGACGGGGCTAGTTATTTTTTATCCCGCCCATCGATCGCCACAGAACACTGTCCATTGATCGCGGTGATCCCGACCAGCGGTTCAATCCTGGGAAAGCTATTTTTTCTCTTGCGCGCCGCCCTTCCTGTCAGCCGCTGCTTCCTTCGCCTGGTCTTTAGGTGTCTAGTCCCGTCTGATTCTTAACATTCCTGACAAACAGCTCAGGGCGATCCTTGCGCCAGGCGCGCAGCGCTTGCAGCGGCGTGGTGTGGCCGAGTGCGCGTTGCGGCAGATGCTCGTTGTACAGCGTCACGTAACGCTCGATCGTGGTTTGCAAATCCTCGCGC
>JAYVTP010000340.1:0-3135 GCA_043788685.1 Pseudolysobacter sp.
ATTTGTATACGCATCGTCCCAAACATACACCAGGCCAAACGCGGGCCACAGCCGCCACAGACTCAGCAGCGCGAGTACCAGCGCCGTCGACAATGCGAGTGTGGCGGGCAGCGTCGCGTCGTGCAGAATCCAGCGCATCGGATACGCCACCAGCGCCACGAGCCACGCCGTGTATGCAACCAGCAAGACGAAATTCGCCAGACCGCGACGCAGCAAGGTGCGCGCAAAACTCGTCTCAAGTCCGAAGCCGATCACCTGACATACCGCGGCCAGGGTCAACGCATCCGCCGCCAGCAGCAGCGCCAGCACCGCCGGCTGGGTGATGAACGCACTAGCGCCAAACGCGAGCGCGGCGGGAATGAAATAGCGCAAGGCGGCGAGCCGCGCGAGAATTCCGCTGGACGATGTGTTCGGCATCTAACCTGTCGTTATGCGCTGATTATGGCTCGTGCGCAGGCTAGCAGAGCGGGCGCGGAAAAGCGTTAGGCGTTTGTGCTGCCGGCCCGGCGCCATCGTCGGTTGGCGTATGCCGTAGCTGTCGGCGGTCTTTGCATCCGCCTGCATTGGAGGATCAGTTTCTCGACACGTTCAACGCTTCAACGACCGGCGGCAGTTGCAGATGAAAACCCTGCGTCTGCAGATTCGCCATCACGGCGTTGACGTCTTCGCGCGCCAGTTTGCGCTCTGGCGAAAGATCGAGCTCGATGACGAAGGTCAGCGTACCGAGCTTTTCGGCCAGCACGGCCGGCACCAGATCGAACGCATCGACATCGCGCAAATACACATAAGCGCCCTCCGTGCGCTGGCTTTTATAGACATAACACTGCATCGACATGCGTTACCCCGAGATTCTTCAAATGTCGGTGGGATTATGCCGACCGCGATGCAAATCGGACAGGGGTAAAGCGCGGCTTTCGATGCTGCAGTGCGGTCGTGGTTGCGACGAATCGCGATGCGGTCAGTTTTCGTGCAGCGCCGCGCGTTTGGCCGCACGCGGATCCGCCTTCAACGCGGCCGTAGCTGGATGCGAAGTCACTGCGGTTTCCCACACGCCATAGGTGGGATTCGGCAAGGCGAACCAGCGCTCGCCGAACCAATCCTTGTACGAATCGGCAAGCGTGCGCCGTGCCGCTACAGTGGTTTGCGAACCGTCGACAAAATCACCGAGCTGATCACCGAACATCATGAGGATGCGGTGTTTCTGCGCGACGAGTTTGCGGCGACAGCCTTTCTCGCCGGATTTTTCATCGCAGCCGGGCGTGGACGATTCCGCCGCGAAAACCGTCACCTCGTTTTCCGCTAATGGAAAACCCTGTTCCCTGAGATTCTGTTGCGTGGCCGCGGCCAGCGTCTGTGCGCGATTGCTGATGTAGATCATGGTCACGCCATGCGCCGCAGCGAATTTGGCGAACTCGAGCGCACCGGGCAACGCACGCGCCGCATGTTGTTCGCACCACACGCGCCAGGCGAGTTCGTTGAAGCCCGCGTCGTCGCAAATCAGGCGGGCCTGAAACGGCGAATTATCGAGCACGGTTTCATCGATATCCACGACCACCGCAGGCGACAAACCTTTGTTGTCCCCGGTGCGTTCGCCTTTCGGCAATGCTTCCCAGGCGGGATCGGCCAATGCCTTGAGCAGTTTTTCTTCGGCGAGATGGTAAACCTCGCGATACACCAGATCGTGCTCGATCGCGGTCTGCGTCCACAACGTGGCATCGAGGCTGTCGTTCGCCGCGAGTTTGGACGTCGCTGTACTTTGCGTGGTGGCGAGCGTCGAGGATTTCGGCATGAGCGAACAGCCGCCGAGTGCAGCCAGCAGAAGCACGGCTATTACATTTTTGGACGTCATCATGGTGAGTATTTCCTGCAACGATTTGCAGAAGTGTAACGCGACCGCCACAGGTTGCCGAGCCGCTGTTATTTCGCGAGCAACGCCGCGAGTTTGGCCAGATGCGACGACGCCAACTCGCGCGCGTGCTGCTGATCCTGCTCGACATCGCGACCGGACCAATGCAGATCGTCGCGCGGCATTTCACTGAGGAATCGACTCGGATCATTCGTCAGGATTTCGCCGAAGCGACGTTTGCGCGCAGCGAAACTCAAGGTCAGATGTTCCTTCGCGCGCGTGATGCCGACGTACATCAAGCGGCGTTCTTCGTCGAGCCGACCTTCCTCGATGCTGCCTTCATGCGGCAGCGTGCCTTCTTCGACGCCGATCAAATAGACGAAACGGAACTCCAGGCCTTTGGCCGAATGCAAGGTCATCAAACGCGCGGCATTACCTGGATCGGCGCGGTCCGCATGCGTGAGCAAAGCGAGCTGCGCAGCCAGATCGCCAGCGCTGCTGCCCTCGCGTTGCATCGCGCGAAACCAGCCCGCGAGTTCATTGAGATTTTCCAGGCGGCGCGCGCGCGCGGCCTGATCCTTGACCTGCTCGGCGAGATATTCGGCGTAGCGCGTGCGGTGAATCAGTTCGTCCACCAGATCGGCCGCGCTCAAGCGCCGCATGCTTTGCGTAAGCTCGTGGATGAGCTCGCCGAAGCCGACCAGCGCTGCCGCCGGGCGCGGCGCGAGTTGTTTCAGGATCGCGTCGCTGGCCGCCGCGCGCAGCAGACTCAAGCCGCGCGACTGCGCGAGTTCGCCGAGTTTTTCGAGCGTGGTCGCACCGATATCGCGACGCGGCATGTTGACGATACGCAGAAATGCGGCGTCGTCCTCGGGGTTCACCATGAGGCGCAAATACGCAAGCAGATCCTTGACCTCGGCGCGTTCGAGAAACGCCGTGCCGCCGGTCAAATGGTATGGCACACGCGCCAGACGCAACGCTTTTTCGAGCGGTCGCGACTGGAAATTGCCGCGATACAAAATCGCGAACTCATGCCAGCGCGCCTTGTGTTTTTCGGCGAGGTGCGCGATCTCGCCGGCGACTCGTTCGGCCTCGTGATCGTCGTCACGGCACTCGAGTACACGGATCGGCGCGCCTTCGCCAAGCTCGCTCCAAAGCTTTTTCAAATGCACGTGCGGATTGTTGGCGATCACCGCATTCGCCGCACGCAGGATACGCCGCGTGCAACGATAGTTCTGTTCGAGCTTGATGACTTTCAGCTGCGGATAATCGCGCGCGAGCTCATCGAG
>JAYVTP010000341.1:0-9014 GCA_043788685.1 Pseudolysobacter sp.
CAGCCGATAGACGCTCTTCTTCCATACGTTTGATGATGACGCGATCGTGCAAGGGACGAAGGTTCATAGCTACTCCTTCAAGAGGTTGAGTGGAAAGGGATTTTCTCGAACTGCTAGCACTCGCATTCGACGAGTGCCAATTTTAACCGGATACCAGAGGAAGGCAAGGCCTGATTCTGGAGCAGGCATAAACTGTGGGCAGGGGGCAGAGTTTCAAGTGCGTTTTTCGAATCCTCTGCAACCGATGTGCGCAAGCACTTGCGACGAATCGCCCGTATTGGAAGCTCGATTAACTCGCTGCCGCTCCGCATAATCAGCGGTACAAAGAGCGATAAAGATGAAATAGCGATGAAGCAGATAATTTTTTTTCTGGCAATTGTTGCGGCATCGATGAGCCCTTCGATCGCGCGCCAAGCAACCTCATCTCCCATTGAGGTTTCTGTTATTCCAGAGATTCGTAGCGGCGATCCGTTTCTGCATATTCAGCTCAAGAATGTTTCACACCACAGCCAGAAAATGGGAGTAACGGAGCTGCCTTGGCGAGACGATTCAACCTTTTGGGTCTTCATCGGCGTATCCACGCTGTCAGGTCACAAAGCCACGTCAGAACCAATTCGGGGACTTGGCAACTTTGAAATCAGGGACATTCTTCTCAGCCCTGGAGAAACGATAAGCGGGCGCATCGATCTGAAAAAATCACTGGAGGGATTGGAAGCACTCTGCCAGCAAGGAGACGTGTTGATATTCTGGTCCTTTGATCCTTCCGCAGTAGATCGAGGCGTCCCGCAGCGCGTCGCTGGCTCGGTCGCATTCCAGAATGGCTGCAAATCGCCAGATACCCGAAACTGATACATCTAAGTCAGCGAGTCCAATGACTGCCATTATGATTCTGAATACCTGTCCCAGCCCGGAAATCGCCGAGCGCGTCAGCCACGCGTTGGTATCGAAGCGTTTCGCCGCCTGCGTCAACCGCATCGCCGGCGTGCAATCCACCTATCGCTGGCAAGGCAAAGTACAAACCGACAACGAAACCCTGCTGCTGATCAAGACTACGCAAGCGCGCTACGCCGAAGTGCAGGCGCGCATCGTCGCGCTGCATCCGTACGAACTGCCGGAAGTAATCGCGGTCGAAGCCGCCGCCGGGCTAGACCGTTACTTGGCCTGGATCGAAAACGAAACACGCCTTGATTGATCGAGGTGTGCAAGCATATGTGTCGCAGCACGGTCTAAGCACCGTTCCGATGCCGCCGCCCCAAGGATATTTAACCGCAATGCTCATCTTGCTCAAACGCGCTCTTCTTGTTCCGCTCTTACTCTTGCTCGGCGCCACCTGCGCGCATGCCGCCGCAGGCGAACTATTGCCCGTCGAGCAGGCGTTCAAGCTCGAAACCAAAGTGATCGATGCGCAGCATGTGACGCTGCACTGGCAAATCGCCGACAATTATTATCTGTATCGTGATCGCATCAAGCTCAAGAGCGGCGATGCCAACCTCACGCTCGGCGCACTCGAACTTGGGCCAGCGACGAAAAAGCACGACGAATACCTCGGCGAGGTCGAGGTGTATCACGGCACGGTCGATGCAACCCAGGCGATCACCGTGGCCAACGGCGCGACCTCGACGCAGCTCAAGGTCACCGTGCAGGGTTGCCACGAAGTCGAACCGAAGATCTGTTATCCGCCGTTTTCGCAAACGATCAAGCTCGACATTCCCACAAGCGCCGCAGCGACGAATGCCAGGGTTTTGAATTCGACAAACGTGCTCGGTGCGGATGCTGCAAACAACCTGATCAGCAAGGCGCTGGCCGGAAACTCTGCGGGCAATTCGGTCATCACCGACACGTCCGCGCCGCTGCCGCCAGAACAGGCGTTTGTGTTCGAGACGATTGCGACCAGCCCGACCGAAATCCTCGCGCGCTGGACCATGCCGCCGGGTTATTACCTGTATCGCGACAAGAGCAAGGTCACGCTGCACGGCGACGGCATAGGCGAGCTCGGTGCGGCGCGCTGGCCCACGGGCGTGCAACATACCGATACAAATTTCGGCACGACCACGGTGTATTTAAATCAGGTCGAATTGCCGATTTCACTGCAACGCATGAATGGTGTCGCACAAAAAATCAGCGTCGACGGCGAGTTTCAGGGTTGCCAGGAAAATGGCATCTGTTATCCCGTAATGCTGCGCAACGTCGGTATCAATCTGTCGCTCGCGAGTGCCACGCAATTGGCCGATGCGAAAGCGGCATTTCAGCCGGCGGTGGCATCAGCATCGGGCATGACACCAGATCAGGCGCTGTCTGAAGACCAACAACTTGCCGCCCAACTCGGTACGCATAGCGTGGCGTCGCTTGGCTGGTTTTTTGTGCTCGGCCTGCTGCTGGCATTCACGCCGTGCGTGTTTCCGATGATCCCGATCCTGTCCGGCATCATCGCCGGCGCAGGTGAGAACATTTCCACAAAGCGCGCTTTTATACTTTCACTGGTTTACGTATTGGCATCAAGCGTAGTGTTCACCATCGCTGGCGTGATCGCCGGATTGGCTGGCAAGAATCTGCAGGCGGCGTTCCAGAATCCATGGGTGTTGTCGAGCTTTGCCGCGTTGTTCGTATTGTTGTCGTTGTCGATGTTCGGTTTCTACGAACTGCAACTGCCAAGTTCGTGGCAGACCAGACTCGCGAACGTCAGCAATCGCCAGCGCAGCGGTTCGCTGTTCGGCGTGGCAGTGATGGGCGTGCTGTCGGCGTTGATCATCGGTCCGTGCGTGGCGCCGCCGCTGGCGGCAGCCGTGCTGTATATCGGCCAGGCGCACGATCCGGTATTCGGCGGTTTGGCGCTGTTTGTCTTGAGCCTCGGCATGGGCGCGCCGCTGCTGGCATTCGGCAGCGCGGCTGGAAAATTGTTGCCACGTGCCGGTGCGTGGATGGATGCGGTCAAGGCGGTGTTCGGCGTACTGTTCATTGCGCTGGCGATCTGGATGCTGTCGCGCATTCTCGATCCACGTTGGATCATGAGCCTGGGCGGCGCGCTGCTGATCGCATGCGCGGTGTATCTCGGGGCATTGGAACCACTCCGTGCCGATGCCTCGGGCTGGCGCAAACTGTGGAAGTCGCTCGGCGTGTTGTTGCTGATCATCGGCAGCGCGGAACTGCTCGGCGCTGCCGCGGGTGGCCGCGATCTGTTGCAGCCGCTGAAAGGAATTGCCGCGAGTGCAGGCGGTACCGTCGCAGCAAGTACCGAACTTCCGTTCAAGACCATCAAGTCGGGTGCCGATCTGGATCGCGAACTCGTGAGCGCGCAAACGCAGAACAAATCGCTGATGCTGGATTTCTACGCCGACTGGTGTGTGTCGTGCAAGGAAATGGAACACGACACGTTTGCCGAAAACTCGGTGCACCAAGCCTTGCACGACTTCATCCTGCTCAAGGCCGATGTCACCGCGAACGACGATGCCGACCAGGCCTTGATGCGGCGTTTCGCGATCATCGGTCCGCCCGGCACGCTATTCTTCGGCAAGGACGGCGTGGAAAAACGTGCTCTGCGCCTCACCGGCCCCGAAGCGGCGGACAAGTTCGTGCAACGCATCGCCGCGGCGAAATAGCTAGGCGATGTTCAACCGCACCAACCTGTTGATCGTGATGATCGCGCTGCTTGGCGCCGGCCTCGGATTGTTCGCGGGGCAGTGGTTTGAACATGCTCACGAGCGCACCCCGACCGTGCCCGACGGCGTACATGTATTGAAACTCGGCGATCAGCGCACCGACTTGAGCCTGACCGACAGCGCTGGCCGCACGCGGCGACTGAGGGAGTGGAATGGCAAGCTGGTCTTGATCAATTTCTGGGCGACGTGGTGTGGCCCGTGCCGCGAAGAAATGCCGCTGCTGGATCGAGCCCGCGCACGTTTCGCGGACAAGGATGTGGAAGTGCTCGGCATCGCGATGGATGATCGCGATGCGGTCAGGGATTTTCTCAAAATCCGCCCTGTGCAATATCCGATCCTGATCTCCGACTCGAACTCGGCTCAGGACGATCCGTCGCTGCTGTTCGGCGACACCCGCAGCGTGCTGCCGTACAGCGTGCTGATCGGACGCGACGGCAAACTGCTGGCGCAACACGCTGGCGGCTTCAGTGAAGACGGGCTGATGCAGTGGTTGCAACCGCATTTCGCCCAGTAAATGCGCCGCGATGGATTCACGCCGTCAAACGTCGGCCAACTCCGTCGAAATTGACTACATCGTGCTAGGCAAGCTGGACAAGCGTCGCGAGCTCTTGCACACTTGCGCGTCTGGATCGGGCCTGTCGCCCGGCAGGCAAACCCCACGTGGCGAAGATTCTTGTTCTGCACGGCCCGAATCTGAATCTGCTCGGAAGTCGCGAGCCCGAAGTTTACGGGCGCAACACGCTGGCCGATATCAATGCCGAGCTGGCCGAACTCGCCCAGGCCGCCGGACACGAGCTGGCCTGGTGTCAGGCAAATGCGGAGCATCAGCTGATCGAACGCGTACATCAGGCGCGCGACGAACGGGTCGCGTTCATCCTGATCAATCCGGCGGGCTACACACACACCAGCATTGCGTTGCGTGATGCGCTACTGGCGGTGGCGATTCCGTTCATCGAGGTGCACCTGTCCAACGTCCATGCGCGCGAAGTATTTCGCCATCATTCGTATTTTTCCGACGTCGCGGTTGGGGTGATCTGCGGTTTCGGCGCCGATAGCTACCGGCTGGCTCTGAGCGCAGCGATCCATCGGCTCGAACCCGGCACTTGAATCTACGGATTCGACGCCGCGAACCTTTCTCACTTTGTCATCAAGGATCCGCCAGTGGACCTGCGCAAGATAAAAAAACTCATCGATATTCTCGAAGAATCCAACCTCGCCGAACTTGAGATCAAGGAAGGCGAAGAAGTCGTGCGCCTGAGCCGCTATCCGAAAGGCATGATGCCGATGGCGACGCAGGCACCGATGGCGACGAACACGCAGGTACAGGTCGAGCCAGCGCGCACAAACCAGAGCGCCGCCGAACCTGCCAACGCCGCATCCGCCGCAGAGAAATCGCTGCCCGAAGGTCATGTGTTGCGCTCGCCGATGGTCGGCATTTTTTACGCGTCGCCGAATCCGGGCGCGGAGACCTTCGTCAAGATCGGCCAGACGGTGAAAGTCGGCGATACGCTCGGCATCATCGAGGCGATGAAAATGTTCAATCAGATCGAGGCCGACAAGGCCGGCACGGTGCGTGCGGTTCTTGCCGACAGCGGTCAGCCGGTCGAATTCGACCAGCCGCTGTTCGTGATCGAATAAGGCGCCGTCATGCTGGATAAAGTCGTTATCGCCAATCGCGGCGAAATCGCATTGCGCGTGTTGCGCGCGTGTCACGCGCTCGGCATCCGCACGGTCGCAGTGCATTCCACGATCGATCGCAATCTCAAACACGTCGGCATGGCCGATGAATCGGTCTGCATCGGCCCGGCGCCGGCCGGCGAAAGTTATCTGAACGTACCGGCGATCATCGCCGCCGCCGAAGTGACCGACGCGCAGGCGATCCATCCGGGTTACGGATTTCTGTCCGAGAACGCCGACTTTGCCGAGCGTGTGGAAAAATCCGGCTTCATCTTCATCGGCCCAACGCCGCAGGTGATCCGCCTGATGGGCGACAAGGTCGAGGCGATCCGCGCAATGAAAGCCGCCGGCGTGCCGTGCGTGCCCGGCTCTGGCGGCCCGCTTGGCGACGATGCCACGGCGAACACCAAGGTCGCGCGCGAGATCGGTTATCCGGTCATCATCAAGGCGTCCGGCGGCGGCGGCGGCCGCGGCATGCGCGTGGTGCACACCGAGGGTTCGCTGCACAACGCGATCGGCATGACCCGCTCCGAAGCCAAGGCCGCGTTCGGCAACGATCAGGTCTACATGGAAAAATATCTGGAGAATCCGCGCCACGTGGAAATCCAGGTGCTGGCCGACGGTCAGGGCAACGCGATCCATCTCGGCGAGCGCGATTGCTCAATGCAGCGCCGCCACCAGAAAGTGATGGAAGAAGCGCCGGCCCCGGGCATCAGCGAACAACAACGCGCGGATATCGGCGCGGTGTGTGTCGAGGCGTGCAAACGCATCGGCTATCGCGGCGCGGGCACGTTCGAGTTCCTGTTCGAGGACGGCCATTTCTATTTCATCGAGATGAACACGCGTATCCAGGTCGAGCATCCGGTCACCGAAATGATCACCGGCGTCGATCTGGTACGCGAACAATTGATGATCGCCGCTGGTGAAAAACTTTCACTGCGCCAGGAAGACATCCTGCTCACCGGCCACGCCATTGAATGCCGTATCAATGCCGAAGATCCGGAAACCTTCATGCCGAGTCCCGGCCTGATCAAGCGTTTTCTGAGCGCCGGCGGCCCCGGCGTGCGCGTCGATACGCATATCTACGACGGCTATCGCATCCCGCCGAACTATGACTCGATGATCGGCAAACTGATCGTGCACGGCCGCGACCGCGAAACCGCGATTGCACGTATGCGCGTAGCGCTCGGCGAGATGGTGATCGAAGGCATCAAAACCAATATCCCCTTGCAGCAGCGCATCATCGCCGACGGCGGTTTCCAAGGCGGAGGGCGCAATATCCACTATCTCGAAAAACACATTGTCGAGCAGCGCGAGAAAAATATTTCGCTGGGGTAAGCGAAGAATCATTCGCTTGTCATTCCAGCGCAGGCTGGAATCCAGTTTCCCCGCAGATTTCGTCAAGAACTGGATCCCACCCTGCGCTGGGATGACGACCTGTTTTATCGTCCGTAATTTTCTGTTCCTGTTCCCGCTTTTCACACCACTCAACCACCCATGCCCTGGCTCGAACTCTCCCTCAACTTGCGCGCCGAACAGCAGCCCGAAATCGAAGCCGCGCTCGAAGACATCGGTGCGCTTTCGATCACCTTGCTGGATGCCGAAGATCATCCGATCTTCGAACCCGGTGTCGGTGAAACGCCGTTGTGGCCGACCTTGGCGTTAACCGCGCTGTTCGATGCGAGTTGTGATCGCAGCGGCTTGTTGCATGCGCTGACCGATCTGGTGCCGGAGATCGCAGCGGATCAAACCAGTTTTCGCGATGTCGCCGACGAAGACTGGACGCGTGTCTGGATGGATCAATATCAGCCGATGCGCTTCGGTCAGCGGCTGTGGATTTATCCATGGAATATCGAACCGCCAAGCGATGCCGGTGCCGCAATCGGCCGCTCCAGCGCATCCTGCGATGGCGGCACTAGCGCATCCATGCGCGTCGTCGTGCGGCTCGACCCCGGCCTCGCGTTCGGCACCGGCACGCATCCGACCACGGCGTTGTGCCTCGAATGGCTGGACGGTGCGGATCTGGCTGGAAAAACCGTGATCGATTACGGTTGCGGTTCGGGCATTCTTGCGATTGCCGCACTCAAGCTCGGCGCTGCGCGCGTGACCGGCGTGGACAACGATCCGCAGGCCTTGCTGGCGAGTCACGACAATGCCGAGCGCAACGGTGTCGCCGATCGACTTGATATTTTCCTGCCGCAAGAGTCGCCGCCTGTCTCACACGATCTGCTAGTCGCGAATATTCTTGCCGGGCCGTTGTTCGAACTCGCGCCGCTGTTTGCGCAGTCCATCCGCAGCGGCGGTGCATTTGCACTCTCCGGCATTCTCGGTGGACAGCAGCACGAATTGCTCGAACGTTATGCCGAATGGTTCGCTGCGCTCGAAGTGCGTACCCGCGAGGATTGGGTCTTGATCCACGGCGTGCGCAAGTGACACGCAACTAGTCGAACGCCATTGCCGCCAGTCGCGTAAAATACTCAGCCATGTACAGCCAGTGCCCCGACTGTTTTGCCTACACCCGCGTCGACGCAGCCACGCTCTCGCAAGGTCGTGGCACGGTGCGTTGCTCGGGCTGCGGCAAGCATTATTTTGCGCTGTCCTCGCTGAGCGACGATCTGCCCCCACCAGCGAGTACCGAGCGCACCCAAAAAGGCAAATTTCCTTCGCACATCGCGCCTGTGGTTACCGCCGCCACTCCGCTGACCACACGCGAGGTCGAGCCGATTGTTCTGCTGCGCCCAACTCCGGCACCGTTGCCGGGTTTTGCGCGACAACGCGCGACTGCCGCACGACGCTGGCCTTGGCTGCTTGGCAGCACCTTGCTTGCACTGAGTTTTGCGGCGCAAATCGGCTACGCCGAACGCGACTGGCTGCTTGACGATGCGCGCGTGCGACCGTGGCTGGATCAGTTCTGCGGTGCCGTCCACTGCGTATTGCCGTTGCGAAGTGATGCCACGCAACTGTCCTTGCTCGCACGCGATATCCGTCCGCATCCGTCGGTGCCGAACGCGCTGATCATCTCGGCGACGCTGCGCAACGATGCCGAATTTGCACAAGCTTTTCCGCACGTCGAAATCTCTTTGTCCGATCTCGATGAACACCGCATCGCGATGCGACGTTTTTCGGCGCGCGACTACGTCAGCGACAGCAAGACCGTGCGTCGCGGGCTGGCTGCCGGCAGCAGCATTGCGCTGGTATTCGAAGTCGCCGATCCAGGCAAGGACGCGGTAGCGTTCGAGTTCAAATTTTACTGACGCGACGGTTGCAGGATTCCGCATGGGAGTCTTGACCTCGCGAAGAAGTTTCCGAAAGCTATTGCGGGTTGATTGCTTAACTCACTATTTTTCGTTAGGACAGTCAATTATGGTTGTGTAACGACAAACGAAATGTCTGTCGTACCCACCAACACAAGGACTGTGTATATGACCTCCCCAACCAAAAAACTCAAAGAGATATCGATATTTCTATCTTTGTGCGTCCAAATTATCAAATTAGGGCCTGTTAACACTAACTCATTATTCGTAGTATACTTCGGCAATGGAAATTACCGAAGCGCAATTTGCTCTTGTGAAAGACTGCCTGCCCGTGCAGCGAGGCAATGTGAGCATGACGAATCGGAATGTTCTCAATGCTGTTTTGTACGTCGCCGAGCAAGGCTGCAAGTGGCGCGGTCTACCCGCG
>JAYVTP010000342.1:0-1515 GCA_043788685.1 Pseudolysobacter sp.
ATGGCGATGGTGTTTACGGGCGTGCGCCATTTCCGGCACTGACAGATAGGCGAGTTTTCGTTCGGCCTTTTCGTTTTCGGTGGTGTGGTCGCGCCGATATTTGCGCGCGCTGGCGCTGGGTCGAATCAATCAGGAGGTAACGATGAAGGTTCTGGTAATCGGTGGCGGCGGTCGCGAACACGCGCTGGCGTGGAAGCTCAAACAATCGCCGCGCGTGTCAGAAGTGATCGTCGCTCCCGGCAATGCCGGCACCGCGCGCGAACCCGGCGTGCGCAACGCCGATGTCGCCGCGACCGATATTGATGGCCTGCTCGCACTCGCCCAGCACGAGGGCATCGCATTGACCGTGGTCGGCCCCGAAGCGCCGCTGGTCGCCGGTGTCGTCGATAAATTCCAGGCCGCGGGATTGCGCTGTTTCGGCCCGAGCAGTCAGGCCGCGCAGCTCGAAGGTTCGAAGGCGTTTGCCAAGAAATTTCTGCAGCGTCACCACATTCCAACCGCGCGTTACGCGGTATTCACCGAGCTCGAACCGGCGCTGGCCTACGTCCGCGAGCATGGCGCGCCGATCGTGGTGAAAGCCGACGGACTCGCCGCGGGCAAAGGCGTGGTGGTGGCGATGAGCCTGGCCGAAGCGGAGGTGGCGCTGCACGACATGCTCGGCGATGGCAGCTTCGGCTTGGCTGGTGCGCGCGTAGTGATCGAAGAATTTCTACTCGGCGAGGAAGCCAGCTACATCGTGCTGTGCGACGGCACCAACGCGTTGCCGCTGGCGACGTCGCAGGATCACAAACGCCGCGACGACGGCGACGCCGGCCCGAACACCGGCGGCATGGGCGCGTATTCACCGGCGCCGGTCGTGACGCCGGAAGTCGAGCAACGCGTGCTGCGCGAAATCATCCATCCGACCCTGGCCGGCATGGCCGCAGACGGCATGCCGTTCAGCGGATTTTTGTATGCGGGCTTGATGATCGCCGCCGATGGCGCACCGAGCGTGGTCGAGTTCAACGTGCGTTTCGGCGATCCCGAAACGCAGCCGATTCTGCTGCGCCTGCAATCCGATCTGCTCGCGCTGATCGAAGCGGCGCTCGATGGTCATCTGGCAACAACTCAAGCGTTATGGGATGTACGACCGGCGCTCGGCGTGGTGATCGCCGCGCAAGGTTATCCCGGTCCGGTCAAGACGGGCGATACCATCCGTGGCCTGGATGCTCAACTCGGAAATGACGTCAAAATATTCCACTCCGGCACACGCCTGCACGACGGTACCGCACTGAGTTCTGGCGGCAGGGTGCTTACCGTATGCGCGCTCGGCGAGGATGTCGCACAAGCCCGCGAACGAGCTTATGCGGCGATCGATTTACTGCAACTTGATGGTAGCTTCTACCGTCGCGACATCGGCCACCGCGCTCTTTTATCGCCCTGAAATCGAAACCTCTGCATTCGGTATGCAACCTTGCCTACCGAATGCGTTGGCACAGTGAGGTCAACCAAGGTTGAGCAATGGCGTAAGTCGCG
>JAYVTP010000343.1:0-5870 GCA_043788685.1 Pseudolysobacter sp.
CCGATCGACGCGAAAAAACTCGGCGCGATCGGATTCTGCTTCGGCGGCTCCGCCGTGCTCGATCTCGGCCGCAGCGGTGCGGACATCGCCGCCATCGTCACTTTCCACGGCAACCTGTCCACCGACAAACCCGAGCTCGCCAAAAACATCAAGGCCAAGGTGCTGGTATTGAACGGCGCCGATGACAAGGGCGTCGGCAAACAGGTCGACGGATTCGAGAAGGAAATGACCGACGCCGGCGTCGATTGGCAGTTCGTCAACTTCAGCGGCGCGGTGCATTGCTTCACCGAAACCGAGGCAAATTCACCCGGCTGCAAATACGATGCGAAGGTTGCAAAGCGCGCGTATGTGATGATGCATAACTTGCTGGGCGAGGCGTTTGCTGGACATTGATCTTGCGAATCGTTAGAAGTTATCGGAGAGAGTCGTGTCATCCAAGGAAGATATCTTGGAACAACTGGTTGAAAAGTTTCTAATTCACCGTGGCTATTTTGTTCGGCACAACGTGAAATTTCTTCCCAGAAAAGATCGCTCCGATTTCGATCGATTGCTGGATTCAAACCACAGCGATATTGATGTTCTAGCATACAACCCGCTCCTGAAAGGCACTTCGCGAGTTTGGGCAGTAAGCTGCAAGGGCTGGGGCGGGCTTCAATCCTGCTTCAAAGATCGCAGAGATAGAAGGACGTAAAGATGTTAGCGGCCGAGAAGCATGGAAGGGCTTTCGGGAGTTGGCTCGCCCGAAATGGTCCGAGGCATTTATTGACGCAGTGGAAATAACTACTGGTCAGAAAAAATTTACCTACATCACAGCCGTCACGAAGCTTGTGGGTGATGCAAATTGCTGGGGAAAAAAATGAGTCATTTAGTATTGCAATGTGCGGAAATCCAATCAAGATCATCACGCTTCGATTAATGTTGGATGAGGTGTACGGTAAGCTCAATACGACTCTTGCAGGTACTGACCTCGGACGAACCTTGCAGCTCTTCCGCGCCGCCGGTGTCGACATCTGACATTGAAACCGTGGCAACATATTTGCCATTCACCGTGCAGCATCGTCGGAAGGTGGAGTTGCAAGTGCTGCTGTTTGGATATCGCTCGTTTGCATGAAGCGTAGCGGTCACGTCTTCTTCGAACGCCAGTAACTCGGCTTGCGGCGATGATGTGCAACGGCAAGAATCATCACGGTATCTACTTGTATCTCGTAGAACATCGAGTACGGGAAACGGCGCAGTACGTGCTTGCGGTTTCCTTCATCGTTCGTGGCGTTGGCGAGCGGCGTTTTTGCTATGCGATTTATCGCTGAAAATACTTCGGAACGAAACGTATCAGCTACAAGAATGCTGCGTTCGCGATACCAATGGAATGCATCGGTAATGTCACTCTCGGCGCCGGGAGCAATTTCGACACTGTAGCCAATCACAAGGCGTTGAGCCGCGCTCGTGCTTCGGTCCAAGGTACTGCATGTGTAGCGCCTGAGCGCAGGTCGATCTTGCGCTGGCGAATTTCGTCAGCCCAAGCCTTTGCCACGGTAGCCTCGTCCTCACCATCGAGACTTTCTATCAGCGCAAGCACGACTGCTGATCTTTCATCCGGCGCAAGCGCAAGTGCTTCGTCTATAAGGTGGTCTACGTGTGCATTCATACGCTTGAGTCTAGCAGCGCCATTCGCCGATGTCATAGGCGACCATGTGCAGCCTGAAAATTTTCACTAGCGCTCAATACCCGCGATTCACCGCATAATCCGCCAGTGCGAGCAGCGCATCGCGCGCTGCTGATTCAGGCAAAACCTGCAACGCATTTTTTGCCGACTCGGCATAGTCCAACGCTTTCGCTCGGCTCAGTTCCAGCGCGCCGGATTCGTGGATCGCTGCAACGATATTTTCCATCGAATCCAGGCCGCCGCTTTCGATCGCGCGGCGCATTGATGCGGCATGTTCGGGTTTGCTGCGCTGGATCGCGTAGATCAGCGGCAGGGTCGGTTTGCCTTCGGCGAGATCGTCGCCGATGTTCTTGCCGAGCGTATCGCTGTCCGATACGTAATCGAGCACATCGTCGGCGATCTGGAACGCAAAACCCAGATGCATGCCGTATAGCGCGAGCGCTTCTTCCTGCTCGCGCGGCAAGCCGCCGAGCACCGCGCCGAGTCTTGTGGCGGCTGAGAACAACACTGCGGTCTTGCGTTCGATCACTTGCAGGTACGCGGCTTCGTCGGTGTCGGGATTGTTGATGTGCAGCAGTTGCAGCACTTCGCCTTCGGCGATCGCGTTGGTGGTGTCGGCGAGGATTTTCATGACGCGCATGCGTTCGAGTTCCACCATCAGCTGGAACGCGCGCGAGTACAGAAAATCGCCGACCAGCACGCTCGCCGCATTGCCCCAGACTACATTGGCGGTCTTGCGGCCGCGGCGCAGGTCGGATTCGTCGACCACATCGTCGTGCAACAAGGTGGCGGTATGGATGAACTCGACCACGGCGGCGAGCTGGATATGTTCGTCGCCCGCATACGACGCGGCCTGCGCGGCCAGCAACACCAGCATCGGGCGCAGGCGTTTGCCGCCGCTGCCGATGATGTGCGCGCCGATCTGGTTGATCAGCACGACATCGGAGGCGAGCCGCGTGCGAATCAGCGTATTCACCGCCGCCATGTCGTTGGCGACCATCGCCTGCACCGCAGCGAAGCCGGTTGTGGCGGATGCGGCGGTCGTCGGAGTTGCGGTGGAATTCAAGAGCGCTGCCTTGCCGGTAAGAATGCAGCGATTATAGCGGGCGGCGCAGTCTGGCGGGAGGCGACATCGTCATCGACGTTGTATTTACGGCGCGCCCCATAATTCGTCGGGGCACCACACCATGCCGTTTTCGAAACGTAGCGGATGCGGCCGATCGTGGCTCAGGAATACCGGCCCGTCCAGGTCGACGATATTGCACAACTGCCCGACCAGAAACGCCGGCGCCATCGCCAGCGAGGTGCCGATCATATTGCCGACCATCACCTCGCGCCCGAGCCGGCGTGCCGCGCGCGCCATTGCCAGTCCTTCGCTCAGGCCGCCGCATTTGTCGAGTTTGATATTGATCACATCGAAGCGATTCGCGAGTCGCGCAAGATCGGCCAGACCTTGCACGCTTTCGTCGGCGGCGATTGGGATCGACGAATGCAGGTATTCCAGTTCCGCTTCGCATCCGACCGGAAACGGTTGTTCGATCAACGCCACGCGCGCCCGTTGCAACACCGGCATCAGTTGTCGCAGCAATGTTGGCGTAAAACCTTGGTTGGCATCGACGCCAAGCCATACGTCGGGTCGCGCCGCACGCACCGCACGAATTCGTTCGGCATCCTGCGTTTCGCCGGTGAGCTTGATCTTGATCGCTTTGGCCTGCGCATAAGCGCGCGCATCGCTGGCCATTTTCTCGGGATCGTTGGCGCCGACGGTGAACGTAGTCAGCAACGCGCGCGGCGGTTCCAGGCCGGCAATCTGCCACGCGCTGCGACCGGTGAGTTTGGCTTCGAGATCCCACAACGCGCAGTCGATCGCGTTGCGCGCGCCGCCGGTCGGCAACAACTTCTGCAGTGAATCGCGATCGAGTCCTGCTTCGATCAACGCTCGCACCGCCTCGATTTGTCGCACCACGCCGGGCGCATCGTCATCGTCGCGGTAATACACGCCGGACGCCTCGCCACGGCCGACGTAGCCGTCTTTTTCCAGCGTCACCACAACCACGTCGGTATCGACCATCGTGCTGCCGGTGATATGAAACGGCTGCAGCAGCGGGAATTTTTCGATCACGACATGTAGCGTGATTTGCTCCAATCGTGGTGCGCTCATTTTGTTGCGGTCGGGCCGAACGCGGCATCGAGTGCGTGGATAAAACGCTCCACGCCATCACGAATCGGATCGGCGCACGGCAATCCGGTTTCTGCTTCGATGCGGGTGCGCTCGCGTGCGAAATCCGCATCGGACATGGCGGAGGCATTCACTGCGATGCCGATGCAGCGCACACCGGGATTGGTCAACTGCGCGGCCTCGACATAACGCGCGATGCAGGTCGCGAGCGGTGGAATCGCATAATCTGCAAGGCCATCGATCGTGGTGCGCGACACGTCGTGGCACAACACCAGCGCATCCGCCTGCGTGCCATGCAGCAGGCCAAGCGTGACACCCGCGTAACTCGGATGAAACAGCGAACCTTGTCCTTCGACGATATCCCAATGATCGGCTTCGTTGGCTGGCGACAACAGTTCCGCCGCGCCGGCGACGAAATCGCAGACCACCGCATCGATCGGAATGCCGCTGCCGTCGATCATGATGCCGGTCTGGCCGGTCGCACGGAAACTGGATTTGCGGCCTTGTTCGCGCAGACAACGATCAATCGCGAGCGCCGTATATTTTTTGCCGACCGCGCAATCGGTGCCGACCGTAATCAAGCGTCGGCCCGATCGTTTTGCGCCGGTGGCGACTGTGAGATCGCTCGGCGGCACACGTACATCGACCAAACGAGCGCCATGCGTCGCGGCGAGTTCGGCCAAGCCTGGAATTGCACCCAGCCGCGTATGCAGGCCGCTGACGATATCCAATCCGAGTCGTGCCGCCTGCCGCAGCGATTCGATCCAGTGCGGCTGAAACGCACCGCCCATCGGCGCGACGCCGATGATCAGGCTGCGCACGCCGAGTTCCCTTGCGTGTTCGAGGCTGAGATCGGGCAGGCCGGTGTCGGCTGCGCAACCCGGCAGACGAAATTGGCCGCGACAAAGTTCGCGACGCCAGTAGGCGATGCCGATGGCGGTTTTCGCATCGGTCGCCGACGGCGTATCGCCGAGAAACAGCAGATAAGGTGTACGCAATACGGACAGCATTTTTCCCCCTGACAACTTCCTGGCCACAAGTGTGGCCTACGCTCAAGGTTCGATCATAATGTGTGTCAACAAACTTATGCAATAAAAGTTATTTGTATAACATCGATGATGACAGCATGGAGCGCGCCGACAGGCAATCCAGTATCGTTGTGGCATTGAACACATAAATTTATTCTGTTATATACCTAACGGGATGGCAATCCGGTCGATGCCTCATTTAAACAAGCATGGCAAGATCAGTGATCCCGAAAGTAGGTAAAGGTGAGGAGTTGAACTTGAGCGCGATGTCACGATTTTGCTTTGCAATACTTGCTACCGGGGTGATGAGCGCGTCTTTCGGTTGGGCGCAAGACAGCAGCCGATCCGTTGCGGCCGACAGCACGATGATCGTGAATGCGCAGCTGGCCGACGGCAGTGGTGCGCCGCTGAAGAAAAACAGCGTGCGCATCAGCGGCGATCGCATCGTGCAGATTGGCGATTTCAAAGCGAAGCCGAGCGAACATGTCATCGATGCACGCGGCTTGGTGCTCGCGCCGGGTTTCATCGACATCCACAACCATTCGGATCGTGGCATCAGCAATGATCCGCTTGCCGAGACGCAGATTTCGCAGGGCATTACAACGGCGATCCTCGGCCCCGACGGCGACTCGCCGTGGCCGATCGCGGAATGGATAACCGAGCGCCGGAAAAATCCGGCGGCCTTGAATTTGGCGGTGATGGTCGGTCACGCCACCGTGCGCGAACTCGTGCTCGGCAAGGATTACCAGCGCATCGCGACCGCGCCGGAAATCGCGAAAATGACGCAACTGGTCGAGCAAGGCATGAACGAGGGCGCGATCGGTTTGTCGAGTGGGCTCGAATACGATGTCGCGAGTTATGCCAGCACCGATGAAGTGATCGCGATGGCGAAAGTCGCCGCGAAACATGGCGGTTTCTACATGACCCATATTCGCGACGAAGCCGACAAGGCGTTTGCCGCGCTCGACGAAGAAATCGCGATCGGCGACGGCGCGCACAT
>JAYVTP010000344.1:0-3013 GCA_043788685.1 Pseudolysobacter sp.
CGCACGCAACTCGCCAAGCCGCGTCAGACGTATGTGTTGTACGGTTGCGAACCGCCGGACGATTTTGCCGACGGCGCGCAGACGTCGTTCGCATTGCGCAACGCCAAATCGGTGATCGCGTTCAGTGCATTCGCGAGTGATGCGCTCAAGGAAATCGCCAGCATTGTCCTACCGATCGGTGCATTGCCGGAAATCGATGCGACCCTGATCAACCTCGATGGTGTGATGCAAATCATCGGTGCGGGCGCGAAGTTGCCGGGCGAAGCGCGTGCCGGCTGGCGCGTATTACGTGCGCTCGGTGGCGTATTGCAGGCGCCGGGTTTTGCCTTCACCGAAATTGCCGAAGTGCGCCAGAACATGCAGCTGTTATTGACTGCTACCGCGCCCGCAGCATCCGGCCATCTGGACGTCCAGACGGCCAAACCGGCTGGGCTCACACGTATCGCCACCGTGCCGATTTATCGCGCCGACGCGGTGCTGCGACGTTCGCCGGGATTGCAGGCGCATCCGCTGAATGCATCCGCACGGATCGTCTTGCATCCCGAAGATGCATTGGCTGCTGGCCTCGCGCAGGGCGCCAAGGTGCAGGTTAGTGGTGGCACCGCGCGCGTGAGTTTGCCGCTGGAAATCAGTACCGATGTCGCCCTGGGCGGCGCGTGGATCGAACTCGCACATGCTGAAACGGCGACCTTGCCGCCGAACGGCGCAACGCTTGCCGTGACGAGGGCCTGAGTGTGATCAATTCGTTGCATAATCTCCTGCTCGGTTTCGGTGCCACCGGCGTGGTGATCTGGCTGGTGCTGTGTATCCTTGCGATTGCCGTGCCGCTGATTCTTGCGGTGGCGTTGTACGTCTGGTGGGAGCGCAAAGTGCTTGGCTGGATGCATGCGCGTCTCGGGCCGAGCAGCATCGGTCCAGCGGGATTGGCACAAACCTTCGCTGACGTCTTCAAGCTGCTGCTGAAAGAAGTCGTGGTGCCGACCAATTCGAGTCGCTTCCTGTTTATCCTCGCGCCGTTGCTCGCGCTGGCGCCGGGTTTTGCGGCGTGGGCGGTGATCCCGTTCGATGACAAGCTCGTGCTCGCCAATGTCAACGCGGGCCTGCTCTATCTGCTCGCGATGACCTCGATGGGCGTGTACGGCATTATCCTCGCCGGCTGGGCGTCGAACTCGAAATATGCGTTTCTCGGTGCGATGCGTTCGGCGGCACAGGTTGTGTCGTATGAAATCGCAATGGGCATGGCGCTGGTCGGTGTGCTGATCTGCGCGGGCAGTTTGAATCTGAGCGATATCGTCAACGCGCAAGCAGGTAGGTTCGGCATATTCAGCTGGTTCTGGCTGCCGTTGTTGCCGCTGTTCGTGATCTACTTCATCTCCGGTGTAGCCGAAACCAACCGCGCGCCGTTCGACGTCGCCGAAGGCGAGTCGGAAATTGTCGCGGGTTTCCATGTTGAATATTCGGGCGCACCGTTCGCGGTATTTTTCCTGACTGAATACGCGAACATGATCCTGATTTCGTTTCTCGCTTCGGTGCTGTTTCTGGGTGGCTGGTTATCGCCGTTTCCCGCAACGTGGGGCTGGATCGGTCACGGCGGCTGGTGGTGGCTGTTCGTCAAGGCGTTCGTGTTCGCGTTCATGTATCTGTGGTTCCGTGCATCGTTCCCGCGCTATCGCTACGATCAGATCATGCGCCTCGGCTGGAAGGTATTTATTCCGATCACCATTGTCTGGGTGATGGTCGCGGGTTGCTTGGTGTATGCCGGTATTGTCGGCGCGCCGGCACACGCTTGAGGATTTTATGAATCGCATCGCCTACTACTTCAAAAGCCTGCTGCTGCTTGAGTTTTTCAATGGCATGGGCTTGACCATGAAATACATGTTCAAGCCGAAATACACGATGCGTTATCCGATGGAAAAGATTCCGCAGTCGAATCGTTTCCGCGGTCTGCACGCATTGCGGCGTTACCCGAACGGTGAAGAACGCTGCATCGCGTGCAAGCTGTGCGAGGCGGTGTGTCCGGCCCTGGCGATCACGATCGATTCGGAGCAGCGCGAAGACGGCACGCGCCGCACCACGCGTTACGACATCGATCTGTTCAAGTGCATTTATTGCGGCTTCTGCGAAGAAAGTTGCCCGGTCGATTCGATCGTCGAAACCAATATCCACGAATACCATTTTGAAAATCGCGGCGAGAATATCGTCAACAAGATCCAGTTGCTGGCGATCGGCGATCGTTTCGAGAAAGAAATTGCTGCTGCACGCACGCAGGATGCCGCGTACCGTTGAACCGTGTTGAATCCTGATCCGCAAAGCCATGGGTAAACGGATCGGGCCAGAGGCCGCCCAGTTGGCGCGCTTCGACCCAGAGAGCGATGTCGCATGAGTATTGAGTTGTTCTTTTTCTACGCGTTTGCCAGCGTGTTGACGGCGTCGGCGCTGGCCGTGATCACGGTGCGCAATTCGGTGCATGCCGCGCTGTTTCTGGTGCTGACGTTTTTCACCGCCGCCGCCTTGTGGCTGTTGTTGCAGGCCGAGTTTCTGGCGGTGGCATTGGTGCTGGTCTACGTCGGTGCGGTGATGGTGTTGTTCCTGTTCGTGGTGATGATGCTCGACATCAATTTCGACAAACTGCGCGAGGGTTTTCGCAATAACGCCTTCATGGCCAGTCTGGTCGGTTTCGCCATGCTGGCGGAGATGGCAATTCTGTTGATGAGCAACAGCTTCGGGCTCAATCTCAGCGCCATGCCGCCGGGCCCTGCGGCGACCGCGTCGAACACCAAGGAACTCGGTCGCGTGCTTTACACCGATTACATCTTGCCTTTCGAGTTGGCAGCGGTGGTGCTGCTGGTGGCTATCGTCGCGGCGATTGCGCTGACCATGCGCCCACGCCGTGAATCAAAGACGCAGGACATCAGCGCAAGTTCGCGTCAAACGCGACGACCGTCTCAAGATCATCAAGATGGACGCGACCAAGGAGCTACCGTCGGCGCCTGCAACCGAGGAGGCGAAGCCG
>JAYVTP010000345.1:0-3304 GCA_043788685.1 Pseudolysobacter sp.
AAAAGTGCTGGAGGAACGCTTCCATCCACCGCTCGATATTCTCGACGGCGCCGCGCGCATCGTCGATCCGATCATCAGCGGCATCAATACCGGCGAGCACGTGTGGGGGAAGTTTTTGAAGGATTACCGGCCGACGGATTGGTAAGCACAGCGGGCGTCGCGGCGCCGGTTGCGCGGTCGTTGCGCTGCGCAAATACAAAAGACAAAAAAATCCCCCGCATGCAACGCAATGCGAGGGATAGTTTTACTCAGGTTTTATTTCGCGCTGATTCGATCAATGCGCGGCGATCAGCGCGAGCGTGGTATCGAGCATGCGGTTCGAGAAACCCCATTCGTTGTCGTACCACGACAGCACCTTGACCATCGTGCCGCCCATGACCTTGGTCAGCGTGGCATCGTAGACCGAACTACGCGGGTCGTGATTGAAATCGATCGAAACCAGCGGCTTGGTATTCACGCCGATGATGCCCTTGAACGCGCCTTCGGAGGCTTCTTTCATCACCGCGTCGATTTCTTCCTTGCTGGTGGCACGCGCGGCGACGAAGCTCAGATCGACCACCGAAACGTTGATGGTCGGCACGCGCATCGAGAACCCATCGAGCTTGCCGTTGAGTTCCGGCAATACCAAGCCGACTGCAGCAGCCGCGCCGGTCTTGGTCGGGATCTGGCTCATCGTCGCCGAACGCGCACGGCGCAGATCGCTGTGGAATACGTCGGTCAGAACCTGATCGTTGGTGTAGGCGTGAATCGTCGTCATGAGGCCATGCACGATGCCGATTTTTTCGTGCAGCACTTTCGCCAGCGGCGCGAGGCAATTGGTGGTGCAGGATGCATTCGAGATCACTTGATGCGCGGCGGTGAGGGTGTGATGATTGACGCCGTAGACGATCGTGCCATCGACATCTTTGTCGCCGGGTGCCGAGATGATCACCTTCTTCGCACCGGCTGCGATATGCGCGCCGGCCTTGGCCTTGCTCGTGAAAAAACCCGTGCATTCGAGCACGACATCCACACCCAGCGCGCCCCACGGCAACTTGGACGGATCGCGCTCGGCGAACACCTTGATGCGATCACCCTTGATGATCAGATCGCCGCCATCCACCGCTACTTCCTGCGGGAAACGGCCATGCGCGGTGTCGTAGCGCGTGAGGTGCGCGTTGGTTTCGGCGTCGCCCAGATCGTTGATCGCGACCACCTGGATTTCGTGCGTGCGATTCGATTCGTACAACGCGCGCAGGATATTGCGACCGATGCGGCCGTAACCGTTGATGGCGACTTTGATGGGCATGTAGCGACTCCAGGCAGTGAGGCGAGTGGGCAGGTATTTTAACGCTTAAAGCAGGGCTTTCGCAGCAGCCAGCACGTGTTCGGCGGTGATGCCGAAATGCTTGTACAAGGCTTCTGCTGGCGCCGATGCACCGAAGCTGTCGATGCCGATCACGGCGCCATCCAGGCCGACATATTTGCGCCAGAAGTCGGTGATGCCGGCTTCGACCGCGACACGCTTGCGGCACCAGCCGGGCAATACGCCTTCGCGATATTCCAGCGGCTGCGCATCGAACACGTCAGTGCTCGGCATCGACACCACGCGCACGCCAACGCCTTGCGCATCGAGTTCGCGCGCGGCGTGCATCGCGAGCTCGACCTCGGAACCGGTGGCGATAAGGATGATCTGCACCCTGGCATCGAGTGGATCGAGCAGCACATAACCGCCGCGCGCAATGTCGGTCAATTGGGTTTTGTCGCGCAGCTGATGCTGCAAATTCTGGCGTGAGAAAATCAGGCAGCTCGGGCCGTCGCGGCGCTCGATCGCGGCCTTCCACGCCACTGCGGATTCCACCGCATCGCACGGCCGCCAGACATGGTTGTTCGGGATGTAGCGCAGGCTCGCGAGATGCTCGACCGGCTGATGCGTCGGGCCGTCTTCGCCGAGGCCGATCGAGTCGTGCGTGAACACGTGAATCGCGCCGGCCGGAATCAGCGCGCTCATGCGCAGCGCGTTGCGCGAATAATCCGAGAACACGAGGAAAGTGGCGTCGTACGGAATCAGCGCGCCATGCAGCGCGATGCCGTTGCTGATCGCGCTCATGCCGAATTCGCGCACGCCGTAATAGACGTAGTTGCCGTTCTCGTCACCGAGCTTGATGTCACGCGAGCCTTTCCACAATGTGAGGTTGGAATGCGCCAGATCGGCCGAACCGCCGATGAGTTCCGGCAACAACGGGCCGAACGCATCCAGCGCCATTTGCGACGCCTTGCGTGATGCAACCACCGGGCCTTCATGTTGCAGTTTCGTGATGTACGCCTGCGCGCTGAGCTCCCAGCCATGCGGCAGATCGCCATTGATGCGGCGCTGCAATTCCGCGGCGAGATCAGGATGCGCATTTGTATACTTTGCGAACACGGCATGCCAGGTCTGTTCGCGCGCCTCCCCTTTCAGTTGTGCATTCCACGAGGCGTAGATTTCCTGCGGAATGACGAACGGCGCATGCGTCCAGCCGAGCGCGACACGCGCGCCGGCAATTTCCTCAGGCCCGAGCGGTGCGCCGTGCGCGCCCTCGGTACCGGCCTTTTTCGGCGCGCCGAAACCGATCACGGTCTTGCAGCAAATCAGGGTCGGCTGATCGTGCGTTTTTGCCTGCGCGATCGCCGCATGCACGGCGTCGGCATTGTGTCCGTCGACGTGGCGTATCACCTTCCAGCCATACGCCTCGAAACGCGCTGGCGTGTCGTCGCGGAACCAGCCGACGACCTTGCCGTCGATCGAGATATCATTATCGTCGTAGATCGCGATGAGTTTGCCGAGCTTGAGCGCACCGGCCAGCGAGCACACTTCGTGCGAGATGCCTTCCATCAGGCAACCGTCGCCGAGCAGCACGTAGGTGTGATGATCGATCACATCAAAACCGGGCTGGTTGAAACGCGCCGCAAGCACCTTCTCCGCGAGTGCCATGCCGACTGCGTTGGCCAAACCCTGACCGAGCGGCCCGGTGGTAGTTTCCACGCCCGGCGTTTCGCTGTACTCAGGATGCCCAGCGGTCTTGGAATGCAACTGGCGGAAGCGCTTGATCTGCTCGATCGGCAAGTCGTAACCGCTCAGATGCAATAGCGAATACAGCAGCATCGAGCCGTGGCCGTTGGACAACACGAACCGATCGCGATTGAACCACTTCGGATTTTTCGGGTTGTGGCTGAGGAAATCGTTCCACAACACTTCGGCGATATCCGCCATGCCCATCGGTGCGCCGGGATGGCCGGATTTGGCGGCTTCGACCGCGTCCATGGATAACGCACGGATGGCGTT
>JAYVTP010000346.1:0-3780 GCA_043788685.1 Pseudolysobacter sp.
GCCGGCGTCGGTTACATCTGGGCGTCGGACGACAAGGACAGCGAGTGGGAAACCCTGCCGCTGGATCAATTACGTGCGCGTCTGAAGTTCACCGCCACCCACGACAACGACTGGATTGATCGCCTGCCGCAGTTGCGTCAGGAGCTGCTCGAATCCGCGCTCGCGCTTGATGACGATGCTTTCGAGAAATTGCTGAATACCGGCGAATTCGATCCGGAAATGCTCAAGTCCTGTATCCGCAAGGGTTCGGTCACTGGCGAGTTGGTACCGGTGTTCTGCGGTTCGTCGTATCGCAACAAGGGGGTGCAGCAGTTGCTCGATGGCGTCATCGACTATCTGCCGTATCCGGGCGAGAACGGCGGCATCTCGATGGTGGACGAAGACGGCAAGATCATCGGCGAGCAGGAAGTTCGCGACGATGCACCGGCACGTGCGCTCGCGTTCAAGGTGATCAACGACCAGTTCGGTACGCTGACTTTCGCGCGCATTTATTCCGGCGTGATCAAGAAAGGCGACACTCTGCTCAACGTCACGCGTGGCAAGAAAGAGCGCGTCGGCCGCATCGTGGAAGTACAAGCCAATGCCACGAAGGACATCGACGAAGTGCGCGCCGGCGACATCTGTGCGTTTGTCTCGATGAAGGATACCGAGACCGGTGATTCGCTGTCCGATCCGCAACATCCGGCCTTGCTCGAGCGCATGCGCTTTCCCGATCCGGTGATCAGCGTTTCGGTCGAGCCGAAGAGCCGCAACGACGTCGACAAGATGTCCACTGCGCTCTACAAGATGGCCAAGGCCGATCCATCCCTGCGCCTGGAAGTGGACAAGGAAACCGGCCAGACCGTGTTGCGCGGCATGGGCGAATTGCATCTCGAAGTGACCATCGATCGCATGCGTACCGAGCTCGGTGTCGAAGCCGTGATGGGCAAGCCGAAGGTGAGTTTCCGCGAAGCGTTCGGCAATCGCGTCGAACACATTTACACCCACAAGAAACAGTCGGGTGGTTCGGGCCAGTTCGCCGAAGTGAAGATGGTGTTCGAGCCGGGTGAGCCGGGTTCGGGCGTCGTGTTCTCGGATGAAATCGTCGGTGGTCGCATACCGCGCGAATTCATCCCCTCGGTCGAGTTTGCGATCAAGACGCAGTCACGCAAGGGCGAGATCGCCGGCTATGAAGTCGTCGACTTCAAGGCGCGTTTGCTCGATGGCAAATACCATGACGTCGACTCGTCCGCACTCGCGTTCGAAATCGCCGGCAAGGCTGCGTTCCGCGAAGCACACAAGATGAGCCGTCCGAAGTTGCTGGAACCGATGATGAAGGTCGAAGTGGTCACCGAAGCTGACTTCATCGGCGACGTGATCGGCGACATGAACCGTCGTCGCGGCCAGGTCAACGATCAGGGGCCGAAGGGTCTGCAGGCATTCGTGCAGGCATCGGTGCCGCTCGTGGAAATGTTCGGCTACATCAACTTCCTGCGTTCCGCCACGCGCGGTCGCGGCAACTTCACGATGGAGTTCGAGAACTACTCCGAAGTGCCGGCTGGTTTGGTCGAGAAGATCATGGCCGCCGAGAAAGACGGCAAGTAATCTGCTGCCGGGGCGTCATACCCCGCGATGCTGACACACCACACGCCGCTCATCGCTTTGACGCGATGGTCGGCGTTTTTTTGTGTGCAGGAAAATTGCGTGGTTCGCACCGACAGCGAGGGCAAATGAAGAATCGTAATCCCAGCGAAGGCTGGGATCCATGTTGATTGTGCGCAAAATAGTCAAAATGGATCCCACTACTGAAAGCCGTCGTAAAAGATATTGTCATCGAGCGCCACCGCCTGCAGGAATGTGGCTGCGGGCGGCCCGCTCGCACCGGATGCATTCTTGCCTTGCACGTAGATCAGATGTTTTCCAGGTATGAGCAGGCTGGTATCGAGCACCACATTCACCGCTTCACTAGCGCTGTTGAAGGCGCCATCGACAGCATTCATTGCAATGGGTAATGCGGCCATTTCCCAAGGCAGCGCATCGACGCTGGCGGTCGCGGCGGTAATCGCATAGATCGCCTGCGTGCCGTTGCTCTGGTTGTAGCGCGTGTCGTCGATGCTGGCAGTGAGCGTGACTGGCGATCCGATCACGATACGCGATGAACTCACTTTTACACTCAGTGCATCCGGCCCCTGCGGCAATCTGTACGGCGCATGCAATGTACGCGCGGCATAACGCAGTGCAGCCAGGTTGGCGGGCAGTGTGGTGTTCTGAAAACTGCTGCAATTCTCGAAAAATGTGCCGTCGAGCTCGATGGTAAATGCCGGCACGCCGAAGATGCCGTAGGCGTTGTCATCGCTGGTGCCATCGGTGGGATAGAGTGAATCGGATTGCTCTGGGCTGTAATTGTTGAGATAAGCCATGCGTCGACCGAACGCGACATACGCCGCATCATTCGGCGAATGCGTGTTGGTATCGCCCCACGGCCACAGTACCAGCGCCGCATTACTGTGCATGTCCAGAAACAATCCGGCGTAATCATCCGGTGCTGGTTGTCCTGAAATCACGGGTGGCTGTACCGGAAAAATCGTCGCTAGATAACTCACGATATTCTGTGTTTCGGGTTCCGAATTCGCCATCGGGCCGCGATAGGTCTGGTCGCATGTCGCGCCGCTTGAACCGGCTCCTGCGGTGGTGTTCCAGTGGAACGGAAAGTTGCGATTGAGATCCACACCAAGTTGGTGCGATGAGTTTTGGGTGCCAGTGCAGATACCGCTGATATTGTCGTTATTCTTGCGCTGATATACGCCGGTTTGGGCGATGAGGCGGCCATCCGGATTGGCCTGCATCAGCAGATGGAATTCGTTGTGATCGACCAGCCAGGTTGCATCCGCATCGATGCCGTAATTGTCCAGCAGCCAGTGCGCGAAACCCATGTTAACGCCGACCGGCGCGTATTCGCGCGCATGCAATCCGCTCATGTAGAAAAACTTCGGTTTGCTCGCGGCGCTGTCGGTCGCCTGATTGGTAATCTTCAATACGCGCAGGCGATAACCGTTCGCGGCATTCTGCGATCGCGCCCAGCTTGGGCCGATGTCGACCACGCTAGCCAGCGTTGGATATGCCGTCACGAACGCATCCTGCGACGCTTGCGTTTCCTCGACGGTCTGGTAACACGCGTAACTCGGAATACTATCGGGCTCGAGCCCAGCCAGCGCACGATCACGTAAGTTCATGCGCGCGGTGGCGGCCATGTCGATTTCGATTTGCAGACCGGCATCCTGCATCACTTGTGCGCCGAATTCATCAGTTTCAACACTGACGATCTGCAGTGCGCGATCGACGCACATATGCGTGAAATGTGGCGCGATCTGCTTCAGCACCGCCACGTCGTCGTAATGCGCCCGCACAATCCAGGCAGCGGATGCATCAATGCTCGATGCGGCGGCAAAAACGTTGAGTGTATGCAGGCAAAGTGCGATAGCAGCGGCGGCTAAAGTGCGACAAGACATTCAGTTATCCCCGAGAAACGCATGACTATGGGCAGAGTACAGCGCTGTGGAAGATTTGCAAACCCGCTGTAGGCTTGCCTAAAGTGGCATAAGTTACCGCCTCGCAGCGGGTTCGGCTTGCCGCTAACACTCCGCTGCTGCGCATTGCCGTACTCAACATTTTTCATCTTTTTCGTAACCTGCATTTTTATGTCGAGGCCTTGTCAGTGAAACAAAACCCGCAAGCACGATCACACCTTTACAGCCACTGGCCAGCGCTGTTATGCTTAAGTTATTGTAATAACGCATTAGT
>JAYVTP010000347.1:0-2125 GCA_043788685.1 Pseudolysobacter sp.
CGTTGAACGCAAAAATTTTCTCAGCATCATCCTTTCGCCTTCGTTTGAATGCACAGACTATACAGCCGCCGTCGCTGACTTGGAGTTACACAAGCAATCAAAAGTAGCGTTGTCATCGTCATCACAATTGTCAGCCGAGCAATACCGACACCACCGGGCGGATCACTCGCGCAGGAAAAACTGCTGGTCGAAATCCGCGACCTGCTGAAGCAGCAGAACGCAGAGAAATAAACATTGCGGTATTGCGCCGGGCAACTCGAGACACCGGCTTGGTATAAAAAAAAACGCCCGGCAAAAACCGGGCGTTTTTTTTGCCTGCGGCAAGCGCCGCAGGCGGGATGAATCAAGTGGCGTTACTGGAATCCGTCCTTGAAAATTTCCTCGTTGAACGCCGGCCCACCTTCGAACAGGATCGAGTTGGTGCCAGCCGGGCGATAGCTGCCGAATTGTCCGGCGACCAGGCTCACGCGCCACTTGTTGCCGGTCTGACTTTGCACGAGACTCGTGGCGTTGTGCCAGCCTAGCGTGGTGTTGTCGCCGGGTGTCGATGGGCCGTAATAACGCCAACTCCAGCCGGGGCCGAACGTGGCGCCGTTGAACGTGATATCGACCACAGCGTTGGTACACAGCGGCAACTCGAAGCGCAGCAAACCCCGCGTGTAACCGTAGCTGCCGTGATGTACATCGCTATCCGCGCCGAGCGGGCCGGCGAGGACCGCTGAGACATCCACCGCATGCGTGCAATCGCCGCTGATGATTTGCACGGTGAAATAGCCGCCTTGCGTGCCGTTGGCATCGGTTGACTGCGCCCGCTGCAATTGCTGCAACTTCTGACTCAGTTGCTGCGCGCGCGAACCATCGGCAATGCCATCGATACCGGCCTGCCAGCCGAACGTACCGAGCAACCCCGGCGCCGTCGTGCTGACGGTCGGCTGCTGTGCATCTGGCTGACCATCGGTATTGCCGTCGCCGCCGTTTGGCCCGGCATTCTCGATCAGATCCGGCACGCCGTCGGCATCCGCATCGGGCAACTGGGTGATGCTGTAAACGCCACCGCTGGTGCCCGCATACAGCACGGTCGGATCGACCGGATCAAGTGCCAGCGAAAGTGCCGATTGCGCCGGCAAACCGAGACTGATCGAACTCCACGTCGTGCCACCGTCGATGCTCTTGTACACGCCGCCCGGATTGGCCGGGCCGAGGCCGCCGCTGGCCGCGTACAACACGGTGGAATCGGTCGGGTCAACCAGCAGCGCGCGAACGTCGGGGCCGGAGACACCGGCGTTCGACACGGTCCAGTTTGCGCCACCATCAATGGTTTTGTAGATCTCGCCGGGGAGATTGAAATTGGCGTTGATCGTGCTGACCCACAAGGTTTGAGTATGGGCTGGATCGATGATCAGGGACAGCGTGTTATACACCGTCGGCGAGCCGATCATGTAGCGCGGCAAACCGTTGCTCATCTGGCTCCAGTGCGCACCGGCATCGATGCTCTTGAACACACCGCTCGGTATCGTGGTGGGATCAACTGAGTTGCCGAGCGCATCGTAGGCCGAGGCAAAAGTACCAATGTATAGAATGTTGCTATTGGTCGGATCGATCACGATCGGCGTGACGCCATTCACTGCGCTGCCACTGCCATTGGAATTGGCGATATCGGCGGGCAGACCCGTTTCGCTGGTAACCCAATTAATACCGCCATCTACACTTTTCATCACACGCCACTGATGCGGACCGCCAAATGACCCATCAGGTTTGCGTGTCGTACCGCCGCCGGTCGCGTACAGCGTGAGTAGCGGACCGGTCAGGCACGGCCCACTCGGTGGCGGCGCCGCGCACGATCGCGGATCGGTAATTATCGTGCGCAGTGCGCCGGCATAGTGCGAGGTAGCACCAAATGCCGTTGGCGGCAAGCCATTGCCGGTGGTGTTCCAGGTGAGGCCACCATCCGCACTCTTGTAGATGCCGGTGTTGCGATTAGCGTTGATGCTCGTACCATCAAAACCGTTGCCGACCGCAAAGATCACGGTGCTGCCGATCACGCCGGTCGTGGTTTGATCGAACGCCAGCGTACGCAGTTGATAAGCATTCAAACCCGCGTTGGAAACGTTCCAGGTCCCGGCGG
>JAYVTP010000348.1:0-10401 GCA_043788685.1 Pseudolysobacter sp.
CTGATCGGCGGACCGCTGGCCTTGCTGATTCTGGTGTTTCTGCCGCGCGTGCGCAGCTCGCGATTCTGAAATGCCCCATCGATTATCGTTCGCCGCAACTTGCAGTGCGAAGAGTGGATCTAGCAAAACCTAGTCGCCTAGCGCTTCTTTCATGAATTCCGGCAGAGCCAGCGCCGCGCGGTGAGTATCGACGTTGTAGTAACGCGTCACGAATTGTTTGGTCGCTGCACCACGCTCGCGGAACGATGAAAGATCCGCATTCTTGCGCGCCATCGTGCAGCTCCACCAACCGGTCGGATACGCCGGTTGCGGAAACGGCAAGGTGCGCACGGCGTGGAAACCCGCCGCCTTCATCGCATTGCGCATCGCCTTGATCAAGGTCAGATGGATCAGTGGCGACTCGCTCTGTTGCACCATGATGCCGCCGGTGCGCAGCGCCTTCATGCACGAGACATAGAACGCTTCGCCGAACAGACCTTCAGCCGGGCCGACCGGATCGGTCGAATCGACGATGATCAGATCCAGCGTTTCCGGTTCGCATTCGGCCATCCATTTGATACCGTCGACGAACAGCAGCCGCGCGCGCGGATCGTTGTTCAATTCGCACAGTTCCGGGAAATAACGCTCGGCCAGACGCGTCACGCGCTCGTCGATCTCGACCTGAATCGCCGATTCCACTTCCTCGTGTTTCAGCACTTCGCGCAAGGTGCCGCAGTCGCCACCGCCGATGATCACCACACGCTTGGCACGCGGATGCGTGAACAGCGCCGGATGCGACATCATTTCGTGATACAGGAAATTATCGCGCCCTGTCACCATCATGCAACCGTCGATCACCATCAGGTTGCCCCAGTCGGTGGTTTCGTAAATCTCGATGGTCTGGAACGGGGTTTTCTCCGCATGCAGTTGCTGCTTGATGCGAAAGCCGATCGACGAGCCGGAGTGGTCGAAATTTTCGGTGAACCAAGTGGACGCGACGCTGGACATGGAGGAAAAACCTGCAGGAAATATGGAAGGGAAGGCGACGAATTGTACCTAGTCTGTGTTGCGCTGACACGCGCAACACATATCAGACCGTTACAATGGGTCTTCGTCATTCATTTATCCGCCGTATCGGCGCGGAGCACGCAAGCCATGACCCAGCCCTGGACCATCGAACAGGCGCGCCAGACTTACGCCATCGCCAATTGGGGCGAAGGTTATTTTGATGTCGGCGACGCCGGCGATTTGCGCGTGTATCCGCGCGGCCCGGACGGCACCGTAGTGTCCTTGCCTGCGATGGTCGAAGCCGCCTGTGCGCAAGGCGCGCGCCTGCCGCTGCTGGTGAGGTTCGCGGATATTCTGCGGCATCGGCTCGGTCGCCTGCAGGGCGCGTTCGCCAAGGCGATGACCGATTGCAATTACGCTGGCGGCTACACTGCGGTGTATCCGATCAAGGTCAATCAGCAGAAAGGCGTGGCCGGTGAACTCGCGAATGCGGGCGCCGATGGTTTTGGTCTCGAAGCCGGATCGAAACCCGAACTGATGGCGGTGCTGGCGCTGGCGCGGCCCGGCAGCATCGTGATCTGCAACGGCTACAAGGATCGCGAATATCTGCGCCTCGCGCTGGTCGGACGCAAGCTCGGTTATCGCATTTTCATCGTCATCGAAAAACCATCGGAGCTGAAACACGCGATCGACGAAGCCAACGCCCTCGGCGTCGAGCCGCTGTTCGGCGTGCGCATGCGTTTGACCAGCTTGGGCGCTGGCAAATGGCAGAACACCGGTGGCGACAAATCGAAGTTCGGCCTCACGCCGCGCCAGCTACTCACGCTGGCCGATCAACTCAAAGCCGCCGGCCTCACGCATACCTTGCAATTGCTGCATTTTTTCATGGGCTCGCAGATTTCCAACGTGCGCGACATCGCCAACGGCATGCGCGAATCGGTGCGTTATTTTGTCGAACTGTCCAAGCTCGGCCTGCCGATCAAGTATGTCGATGTCGGTGGCGGACTCGGCGTGGATTACGAAGGCACGCGTTCGCGCTCGGAATGTTCGGTCAATTACGGCCTCGATCAGTACGCCGCGACGATCGTCCAGCCGCTCGCCGACGTCTGCGCCGAACATGGCCTCACACCGCCGCACGTGATCACCGAAACCGGTCGCGCGATGACCGCGCATCACGCCGTGCTCGTGAGCAATGTCAGCGATATCGAGCAGGCGCCGCTCGGTGCGATTCCGCTCGAAGATGCCGATGAACCTGCGGCATTGCGCCATCTGCGCGAGATCTACGCCGACATCGCGCAGCGCCCGGTGATCGAGCTGTATCACGAGGCGCAGCATCATCTCGCCGAAGGATATTCGCTGTACTCGCTCGGCCAGTTGTCGCTGCAATATCGCGCGCGCCTTGATGATTTGTACTATGCCATCGTCAATGCCTTGCGTGGTCGCTTGAAGCCCGAAGGCCGCGCCCATCGCCAGGCGCTGGATGAGCTCAACGAAAAACTCGTTGACAAGTATTTCGTCAATTTCTCGATCTTCGAATCGATTCCCGATGCGTGGGCGATCGATCAAATTTTCCCGATCATGCCGATCGCCGGGCTGCAACATGAACCCGATCGCCGCGGCGTGATCGCCGATCTGACCTGCGATTCGGATGGCCGTATCGATCAATACGTTGCCGCCGATGGCGTCGATGTGAGCCTGCCGCTGCATGCACCGACGCCGGGCGTATCGTATCGACTTGGCATTTTTCTGGTCGGCGCATATCAGGAAGCGCTCGGCGATATCCACAATTTGTTTGGCGACACCGACGCGGTCAACGTGCGTCTGAATGCGAGCGGCGGTTTCGAGTTTTCGCACTTGCGTCGCGGCGATACCACTGATCTCATGCTCGACTATGTCGGTTACGACCTTGCCGAATTGCGCAGTACCTACCGCGACAAACTTGCACAGGCTGGCGTCGCGCCGGACGAGGCAAAAAAGCTCAATGCCATCCTCGAAGCAGGATTGACCGGCTACACCTATCTGGCGGAATCAAACTGATGACAGAGTTGAAAGTTGGCTTTATCGGCTTGGGCGCAATGGGCGTGGCGATGGCCACGCATTTGCAGCGCCTCGGTTTGCTGGTTGCGGTCGGCAATCGCACGTTTGCCAAGGCACAGAAACTCGGCGATGAATTGCACGTTGCTGCGCCCGCAGACAATGCGGCGCTCGCAGTGCTTTGCGATGTCGTGGTTCTATGCGTCACCGCCGATGCCGATGTGCTGTCGATATGTCGCGAACTTGCGCCCGCGCTGAAGCCGGGCAGCATCGTCATCGATCACTCTACGGTCTCGTCGGAAACCGCAAAACATGCGCAGACAATTCTGCACGTGCACGGCTGCGATTTTCTCGACGCGCCGGTTTCCGGCGGCGTCGAAGGCGCGAAAAATGGCAAGCTCTCGATCATGGTCGGCGGCGATACGGCGACACTCGCCCGCGCGCAACCGGTACTGGCGGCGTACGGCGCGCGCATCGCGCACATGGGCGGCAGCGGGGCGGGGCAGAACACCAAGGCGGTGAATCAGGTGCTTATTGCCGGCATTGCGCAGGCCGTGTGCGAAGGCCTGGCGCTCGGCGAAAAACTCGGTCTGGATTCGGCAACGCTGTTGCCGACCTTGATGGCCGGCGCGGCGAATAGCTGGTTTCTCGAAAAGCGCGGCGCGACCATGTTGCGCAGCGAATTCAGCGTCGGTTTCAAGCTCGCGTTGCTGCACAAGGATCTCAAGATCGTGCGCGAACTCGCGGTAGCCGCAGGCACTGATCGCAGCGTGATCGAAAAATCCATCGTCGATTACGCCGAGTTGATGGCGCAGGGACATGGCGATGACGATATTTCAGCGCTGATTCGACTCAAGCGCGGAGCGTTATCGTAGCCAGCCTTTGATCACACGGATGTGTTTGTCACGCAATCCGTGGTAAAAATATTGCAGGGGGTCGTTCAGGAGAATTCACCATGTTGACCTGGAAACAGATTTTTCACTTTTTCGCGCTATTGCTCGGCGTATCGGTCGTCTCGACCGCAGCGCTTGCGATCGCGCCGTCCGATCTTGCGCTGACGCAGGTCGTGCCGAACGGCAGCTTCAATCATCCGATTGGCATTCGCGCACCCAACGACGGATCGGGTCGATTATTTGTGATTGATCGATGTGTTTCCGAAGGCTCGGCGGCTACCACCGGCAGCATCAAGATCGTGAAAAACGGCGCGGTATTGGCGACACCGTTTCTCACCATCTCTAACGTGGCGTGCGTCCAGGAGCAGGGCGTGCTCGGGCTCGCATTCGATCCCAACTACGCGACCAACGGCACGTTTTATGTGGTCGCCACCGCGAGCGGCGCGAAGATCGGCGCGAGCGAAGATCAGGTGCTGACACGCTATACCGTATCGGCGAATGCGGACGTGGCGAATTCGACCGGTACCGTGGTGATGCGCGTGCCCGATATCGCCAACAATCACAACGGCGGCGATATTCATTTCAGCCCCGATGGATTTCTGTATTGGTCGATGGGCGACGGCGGCGTGCAGTTCGATCCGAACGGCTTTGCGCAATGCACCGGGCGCAAGAGCGCGGACAGTACACCGTCGTCCTGTCACACGATCGGTAGCGGCGTGATCTATTACCTGCTCGGCAAGATCATTCGCCTCGACGTGCATACGACGACTGCATCCGCCGCCGCCAACATGTGCGCATCCACGCCGGGCCAGCCCGCGCAATATTCGATTCCACCGGGCAATCCGTTCGCCAGCGTGGCGAATTTTCCGAACGAATGCGCGGAGATTTTCAACTGGGGATTTCGTAATCCGTTCCGCTTCAGTTTTGATCGCAGCAATGGCGACATGTATATCGGCGACGTCGGCCAAAATAGCTACGAAGAAATCGATTACCAGCCGGCTGCCAGCGTTGGGCAAAATTTCCAATGGAATCTCTGCGAGGGATTTCATTACTCAAATGGCAATGCGAATTGTGCCCCGCCATTCGGCGGCGTGCCGCCAAAAATCGAATATCCGCACAGCGGAACCTGCGCCGTGGTGGGTGGTTATTTGTATCGCGGGCCGATCCAGCAATTACGTGGTCAATACATTTTCAGCGACTACTGCAGCAGCGCGATTTATATCAGCGCCAATCCCGCACCCGCGTCGGCGACGTGGAGTTACGTGACGCTCGGCTCGACGCCATTCACATCCAACAGCGTCTACGGATTCGGCGAAGGTAGCGATGGCAATCTGTATGTTGCCGACGATGGCCACGGCACGATCTGGCGCTTCACCTCGGGCTTTATTTTCCAGGACGGTTTCGAAGGCCACTGAGCCACTACACCGCCGCGTCGGATTGGCATCCGGCGCGGCGGCTTGCTCCGTGCCGGCGTTTCGCAGCGGCAATTTTCAACCCGCGCCCGGCTGCGTTTTCAATTCCAGCGCGGCGATATAACGCATTGCGTGCGTGGCCGATTCGCCGCACATCAGCCACTCCGCACGCAGGCTGCGGCAAACCTCGGGGCGCTCGGGGCGGCCGAAAATCAGGCATCGATTATCCGCGCTCAACTGCACGCAGCGCACGTCGGCGGGTTTGCCGTTTGGCATGCCCGGGATGGCCGAACTGATCGACGGCGCGATGCAGCACGCGCCGCAGCCGATGCGGCAGGCGAGGATCTCGTGGGACATCAATCGGCGGCGTCGCTGAGAAAACTCGCGCGCAACTCGGCGTAGATTGCATCGGTTTCGGGACGCACGCCGTGCCAGAACTCGAACGATTCCGCCGCCTGCTCCACCAGCATGCCGAGGCCGTCCAGTGCCTGCGCCGCGCTGGCCGCGCGCGCCCACGCGACGAAGCTACTCGCGGCGTTGCCATACGACAAGTCGTAGCATGTCGCACGCGCGCCGATCAGCGAAAACGGCAGTGAAAATGCGCCATCGCCGTGACCGGCGGAGGTGGCGTTGATGATCAGATCGAAGCTGCCTTGTTGCGCGAGATCGTCCCAATAACGTGTGTGTACTCGCGCCGGATCACCGACGCTGTCGGCCAGCTTGTCGGCGGTGTCCGCGGTGCGATTACAGATCACGATTTCGCCCACGGCTGCATCCAGCAACGGCCACAACACGCCGCGCGCCGCGCCGCCGGCGCCGAGCAACAAGGTGCGGCGGTCGCGCAAATCGAGCGAATGGCGTTCGGTCAAATCGCGGATCAAACCGGCACCATCGGTGTTGTGTCCGCTCCAGCCGCCAGCGTTGCGGCGCAAAGTGTTTACCGTGCCGGCGCGTTGCGCTGCGGCGCTGAGTTCGGTGCAATAACCATAGGCCTGCAGCTTCAGCGGCAAGGTGACATTTGCACCCGCGCCGCCATCGCGATGGAACGCGGCGAGCTGATCCTTGAAGTGCTCGGGCGCGGCATCAACTGCCCGATATTCCAGATTGATAGCGTTGGCACGTGCGAACGCGGCGTGGATGCGTGGCGACAGCGAATGCGCGATCGGATGGCCGAAAACGGCAAAGTGTGAAGTCATGTCGATGTCCTTGGTGGATGTGCGCGGCGATGCGGCGAGATCGCGATTATTTCGTTTCGCGCAGCCAGCGCGCTGCGTCGATCGCGAAGTACGTCAGCACCGCATCGGCGCCGGCGCGCTTGATGCTGGTGAGTGCTTCGAGCACGCACGCGCGCTCGTCGATCCAGCCGTTCTGGCCGGCGGCCTTGAGCATCGCGTATTCGCCGCTGACCTGATAGACGAACGTCGGCGCGCCGAATTTATCCTTCACGCGTCGCACGATATCGAGATACGGCAGGCCGGGTTTCACCATCACCATGTCGGCACCTTCGGCGAGATCGAGTTCGACTTCGCGCAACGCCTCATTGCTGTTGGCCGGGTCCATTTGATACGTGTATTTATTGCCCTTGCCGAGGTTCGCCGCCGAGCCGACCGCATCGCGAAACGGGCCGTAAAACGCCGATGCGTATTTCGCCGAATACGCGAGAATGCGCGTGCGGATCAAACCCTTCGCTTCGAGCGCAGCGCGGATCGCGCCGATGCGGCCGTCCATCATGTCCGAAGGTGCCACGATATCGGCGCCGGCTTCGGCGTGCGATACCGACTGCTTTACCAGCGCCGCGACGGTTTCGTCATTGAGCACGTAACCGCTGTCGTCGATCAAACCATCCTGACCATGCGTGGTGAACGGATCGAGCGCGATATCGGTGATCACGCCAAGCTCGGGCAGCGCGGCTTTGAGCGCCCGAACCGCGCGCTGCGCGAGGCCATCGGCATTCCACGCTTCACGCGCGTCAAGACTTTTTGCTTCGGCCGGCGTCACCGGAAACAACGCCAGCGCCGGAATACCCAGCTCGTGTGCCTCATGTGCCACCTTCAGCAATTCATCAATGCTCAGACGCGAAACACCCGGCATTGAGGCGATCGGTTCGCGGATATTTTCGCCTTCGCGCACGAACACGGGCAGGATCAGATCGGCAGCGGTCAACACATTTTCGCGCATCAACGCCCGAGAAAACGCATCGCGGCGCATGCGTCGCAGTCGGGTTTGCGGATAGCTCATTTCAACCTCGGATTCATGACTCAGACGGCAATTTTGCGCCTTTGTGCCGATTTCATACAGCGGCAGGATGTCGCGGCGCCCTACCTTCAATCCCGGGCGTGGCGGCGCGAGTGACTGAAAACCGACATGCGCGGTTACAATTTGTGCGCATACCTCATCACGATCGCCCGGAGTTTTCGCGATGTCCGAAATTTCGATTTCCGCACTGAACGCATCGCAGGATATCTGCGTGAAGCTGGGCGAACTGCTGGTCGACGTAGTGGCCAATGGCGGTTCCGTGAGTTTCATGCACCCGCTGCCGCTGACCGTGGCGATAAAGTTCTGGCAGAGTTCGCTTGCCGCGGCAGCACGCGGCGAACGTATTGTGCTCGGTGCGTGGGCCGGTACGAATCTGATCGGCACGGTCACGCTGCTGCTGGATTGTCCGCCGAACCAGCCGCACCGCGGCGAGATCGCCAAGCTCATGACACGCATCGATCATCGCCAGCGCGGTGTCGCCGCGGCGTTGGTGCGCGCCGCCGAGGCTATCGCCGTGCAACACCAGCGCACCTTGCTGGTGCTCGATACCGCGGTCGAAGAAGGTGCATCCGTATTGTATGAGCGCCTGGGTTTCATCCACGCCGGAACGATTCCGGACTACGCGCTGAAACCGCATGGCGGACTGACCGGCACGATGATCTACTGGAAGCGGATCGGCGAAAAACTGCCATCGCCGTGACTTTCGCATTAGGTTTCAAGTAGGCGTTTCATTGACGTTCGCAATCTGGATGCAACGCCGATGAGCGACGAACCATCACACGAAATAGTTCAGCGATCAGTCCGCGATCACTTGGTGCGAAACAATTCGCAGCGCCGCCTTGTGGCATGATTCCAGCACATGCCATCAGCGACAAAACCTGCCGTCAACACAACCGAAGCGCCGCTCGATTCGCGGCCTGCGCACCGTCGCGCGGCGTGGTTATGGTCGAGCGTTCTCGCCACGATCGCGTTGCTGTGCATGTTGCTGCCGATGCTGATCACCATCGGTCCCGAAGATACCGATTGGCTGCATCTGTCGCTGGCGCCGAGCCTAAGCAACGGTCACTGGCTCGGCACTGATGCGATCGGGCGCGATGTGCTGGTGCGGGCGTGTTACGGCGGTCGGCTGTCGCTGCTGATCGGCCTCGCGGCGAGCCTGATCGCGCTGATCGTTGGCACCGCTTACGGCGTGTTTGCCGGTTATTGCGGCGGTTTGATCGAGAGCGCGATGATGCGTCTGCTCGATGTATTTTCGGCGCTGCCATTCCTGCTGCTGGTGGTGTTGTTGCTGACCTTGTTCGAGCGCTCGTTGCCGCTGTTGCTGGCGGTGATCGGCGGTTATGTGTGGATGGATTTCGCGCGTGTGATTCGTGCCGAGACGACGCGATTGCGCGTCGCGCCGTTCGTGCTCGCAGCGCAGGCGCTGGGTGCGTCGCATCTGCGCATCATGCTGCGGCATATCGTGCCGAACTTGCTCGGCCTGGCGCTGGTCTACCTGAGCCTGCTCGTGCCGAACGCGATCCTGGTCGAATCCTTCCTGAGTTTTCTCGGGCTGTCGGTGGACGAGCCGAGCGTGAGCTGGGGCGCGATGTTGTTCGATGGCACGCTCGAAATGGATAGTGCGCCGTGGACCTTGTTGGTGCCGGCAATTTTGCTGAGCGTGACCTTGATCGCGAGCCAGTCGCTCGGTGAAGCGTGGCGAGTGCGGCTCGATCCGCGCGCGAGTCGCGCATGAGTGTTGCGGCCGATGCAGCAAATCGCGACGGCGCAAAAATTCCGGCGCGCGATCCGCCGATAAATCTGTTGGACGTCGAGCGGCTTTCGATTTTTTTACCGCAATGCAGCGCGCCGCTGGTCAGCGATTTGAGCTTGCGGATCGCTGCCGGCGAATGCCTTGGACTGGTCGGCGAATCCGGTTCCGGCAAAAGCCTCAGCGCGAGCGCGTTGCTCGGAGTATTGCCATCTGGCAGCACCACGACCGGCTCGATACGCTATCGCGGCAGCGAACTCGTCGGCGCGCACGAAGCCGATTGGCGCGCCATTCGAGGATCCGAAATCGCACTGATTTTCCAGAACGCTGCAGCGAGTCTGCATCCACTGCGCAGCATCGGCGCGCAGCTCATGGAAGTGTTGCGGCAGCAGCGGCCGATCGATGCAAAAAAGGTGCGTGCGACGGCGATTGGCTTGTTGCACGAAACTGGCATAGATCAGCCGGAGCAACGCCTCGCCGCGTATCCGCATCAACTTTCCGGCGGCCAGCGGCAACGCGTGTTGATTGCGCTCGCGCTGGCCAGCGAGCCGAGCCTGCTGATTGCCGATGAAGCCACCAGCGCACTCGATGCGACCGTGCAGCGACAGATTATTCTGCTGCTGGACAGGCTGCGAGGCGAGCGTGGCTTGGCGCTATTGTTCATCACCCACGATCTGCCGCTAGCCGCTGAGTTGTGTCAGCGCGTTGCGGTGATGCAGCGCGGCCGTATCGTCGAGCAAGGCGAGACCGCACAATTATTTTCCTCACCGCAACACGCCTACACGCGATTGCTGCTGGGCCAGCAGTTGCCATTGCATACACCACAACTCACAATCTCGGCGGATGTGCCGTTGCTCGAAATCCGCGCATTGAATGCAAGTTATGCGGCGCGGGGTTGGCGCAAAAAAAAGCGCGCGGCATTGATCGATATCAGCCTGGAATTGCGCCGCGGCGAAACACTCGCGATTGTCGGTGAATCTGGTTCGGGAAAATCCACGCTCGCGCGTTGTCTACTGGGTCTGCAACGTGTGCAAAGCGGCACGATTCATTTCGCTGGTAAATCGCTCGC
>JAYVTP010000349.1:0-2095 GCA_043788685.1 Pseudolysobacter sp.
TTTCAACTTTTCAACAGCGTCGAATTCCGACCACAAAAATTATCGGATCAGCACTATGGCTTTCAACACCATCCCCGAAATTCTCGACGACATTCGCGCCGGTCGCATGGTCGTGATTCTCGATGACGAAGACCGCGAGAACGAAGGTGACCTCGTCATGGCCGCCTCACTCGTGCGGCCGGAGGACATCAACTTCATGGCGCGTTATGGTCGTGGCCTGATCTGCCTGCCGCTGACCAAACAGCGCTGCGAACAGTTGCGCCTGCCGCTCATGGTCAGCGACAACCGCTCCGGTTTCGGCACCAATTTCACCGTGACCATTGAGGCCGCCGAAGGCGTTACCACCGGCATCTCGGCTTATGATCGCGCGCACACGATTCGTACCGCCGTGCGTGCGGATGCGAAGCCTGAGCACCTCGCCCAGCCTGGCCATATTTTTCCGCTCGCGTCGGAACCCGGTGGTGTACTCATGCGCGCCGGACACACCGAAGCCGCGACCGATCTCGCGTGTCTCGCCGGCCTCGAACCGGCTGGCGTGCTGGTCGAAATTCTCAACGAAGATGGCAGCATGGCGCGCCGTCCCGAGCTCGAGGAGTTTGCGAAACTGCACGGCCTCAAGATCGGCACGATTGCCGACCTGATCCGTTATCGCCTCGATACCGAAAAAACCGTGGCGCGCGTTTTTGATGAAACCGTCGATACCGAATTCGGTGAATTTCGTCTCGTCGGTTATCGCGACGTACTTACGCACGTACTGCATTTCGCCCTCGTACGCGGTGATGTCACCGACGGCGCACCGGTGCTGACGCGCGTGCATCTGCAGAACACTTTGTCCGATGTATTGCACCTCAGGCGCGACGATCTCGGCGTGACCATCACCGGCGCGCTGCGCCACATCGCCGAAGCCGAGCGCGGTGTGGTGGTTGTGCTCGCCGCCGCGCAGCAAGGCGAAAACCTGCTCGCGCGACTGCAGAAAAGCGACAGCACGAAATCGGAAACGGCAACGTCGACTACGCCCGCCGAATGGCGCAACAACGGCCTTGGTGCGCAGATCCTCGCCGATCTTGGCGTACACAAATTGCGCGTGCTTGGCACGCCGAAACGCTTCCTCGGCTTGGCCGGGTTTGGGCTTGAGGTGGTGGAGTACGTATCGGTCTGATCGCTCGCGGCATTTGACTTGAGTATATTTCTGTAGCTACAGTAATAAATGAAAGTCGAGTTCGACCCGGTCAAGGATGCAAGCAATACAGCCAAGCATGGCGTCTCACTTGCGTTGGCGAACGAGCTCGATTGGGATGCGGCCTTGGTATGGATTGACGATCGCTTCGAGTACAACGAATTGCGCATGATCGCGCTCGCACCCAAGACCGCAGTTCTGTACTACGTGGCTTTCGTCGAGCGTGGTGAACAGCGACGAATTATCAGTCTGCGCCGAGCCAATCGACGCGAGGTGAAACATTATGTCGAAAGTATCTAAGCGACCTGCCATCGTGATCCCTACGGTGAAAGAGGATCGCGCCATTTCCGCCGCGGCCAAGGCCGATCCTGATGCGCAACCGCTGACGCCAACGCAGCTCAAGGCGATGGTGCCGCTGCGTGCATTGCGTGGTCGACCGAAGTCCGAAAGTCCGAAGCAACTCGTATCGGTGCGTTACAGTGCGGAGGTTCTCGCGTATTTCAAATCCACCGGCGAAGGCTGGCAATCGCGCATGGACAGCGTGTTGCGTAACTACGTGGCGCGCCATTCGCGCAGAGCTTGAGGGGATATCACCACTTCAAGTTCGCTTCGCAGGATTTAGCTGCGATAATCACCCGACGTTTTAAAAGCGATCCTCATGCGAATCATCGAAGGTACATTCCAAACCCCGTCCGGTCGCTTCGCGATCATCGCCGCACGTTTCAACGGCTTTATCGTCGAGCCGCTGGTGGCTGGCGCGCGCGATGCGCTGTTGCGGCATGGCGTAAAGGACGACGATATCGATCTGATCCGCGTGCCCGGCGCGTGGGAGTTGTCGCAGGTGGCGGGGCAGGTGGCGAAGGGCGGAAAATATTCCGCGATCATCGCGCTCGGTTGTGTGATCCGCGGCGCCACGCC
>JAYVTP010000350.1:0-3579 GCA_043788685.1 Pseudolysobacter sp.
ATTGGCCGATTGCGCTGACAGACGTGCGAGCAATTGCAGTTGATTCAATATCCAGCCGAGCAGTGGCGGCACCTGTTCGCCTTCGGCACGCAGGCCGGCGAGGACGCGCAGGCAACGTTCCGCCTCACCCGCGCATGCCGCATCGGTGAGCTTGAACGCATCGAAACGTGCGCTGTCGGCGACCAGATCTTCCATCGCCGCAACATCGACCGTGCCCGGCCCGCGCAGCAGCACAAGTTTGTCGATTTCCTGTGCAGCCGCGAGCAGATTGCCTTCCACGCGCTCTGCCAATAATGCCGCCGCATCGCGATTCGCCTTGAGGCCACGCGACGCCAGACGCTGCTCGATCCATGCCGGCAATTCACCGAGTTTGATTGGCCAACACGGCACAAATAATCCGACCTTTTCGAGCGCCGCGACCCACGCCGTTTCATGCGCCTTGCCCCACTGCGTGCTGGTGATCAGCAAGACAGTATCGGGCGGCGGATTTTCGCAATATTCGATGATTGCCGCAGCGCCATCCTTACCGGGTTTGCCGCTGGGCAAGCGCAAATCAATGACCTTGCGCGTGGCGAACAACGACATCGCCGATGCCGCCATGCTGAGCTCGTTCCAGTCGCCGTTGGCTTCGAGATCGATCACCTCGCGCTCGGTGAATCCGAGTGCGCGCGCACGCACGCGAATCGCGTCGGCGGCTTCAAGCAACAGCAGATGCTCCTCACCGGCGAGCAGATACACCGGCCGCAACGTGTCGCCGGTTAGGTGTTTATGCAGTTGCGCGAGGCTGATCGACATACGATGAAAAAGTTGTAACTACGATGCTGGAGCTATCACATCAACGCGCAGCGGCACCCTTGCCAACGGCTTCGATGCGGCGCATCACCGACTGCACCATGTCGCGCTGCATCTGGCGCTTGAGTTCGTCCTGTTCGACGCCGATGCCGAGCGCCTGGGTGTCATCGAAAGTAAAGTCGCGCGTCAGTTCGACGGTCTGTTTCGGCACGATGATCTTGCCTTCGGAGTTCACGACTTCGAGCTCAACGTGATAGACCATGACGAATTCGCGCACGTGCTGGGCGATGCCAACGGACGAGACTTCCGGACTGATCGTGACTACCGGCAGCTTGAGTTCGGCAATACCATCGCCGGGTTTTTCTTCGACCGTGGCACCCGAGCGCCGCAACGAATCTTCGAGGTTGCGCTTGAGCGGACTGAACGAATCCGCCGATACGACAATCACGCGCTGCATGCCCGGTGGCAATTGGGCCTCGCCGCGCAACTGAAATCCGCAACCGACCAAGGTCAGCATCAACAGGGACAACAACGAGAGATTTTTCAACATGGACATTCCGGATCGGCGATTTGGCGAATGATAACGTCTGGCGCGACTTCTGTGTGGCTCGCGCCAGACTTTGCCTCATTCGGTGTATCGCTATCCGATTATGTGCCGCGTTTCTATCGCGGCCAAAGCCAGGCAAACGTGGCACCCGCGATCACTGCATAGATCAGCCCGTCGATGGCATATTTGCGCACGCTACGCCACGGATGGCCGCACCAGATGCCGTTCGGTACCGAGCCGAGCGCATACGCCATGAATGCGCCGAGAGCGACCAGCTGAAACACGTTGGCAAACGGCGCCGCCATGCCCGGCACCGAGCTGGCGAGACAGGCGCACAGGAACGAAACCAGCAGGCAAAACACAAACCACTGACCAAGTGATGCGCCCATATTCATCTCGCCAGGCTGGCGCAGAAAAATGGCGCCAACCGAACCCTGGCGGAATTTTTCCCGCGTCTCGGGCTTTTTCATGGCATCGGGCGTGCAATGCGGGATCATGTACATGCCGGCGGCAGCGTTGCCCTTGCGGATCGCGGCAGCGACTTCGTCTTCATTCGAAAAGCCGTGGTAATCGGGCACGTGCCAGAACTTCAGCAGCATGTTGAACACGGTGCTGGCGAAAAAAACGAATACGGCAAAAGGCAGAATCGGCAACCAAAGTGGTGCGAGGTAAACCATGTCATAACTCCCCAGTCTGATGGTCGCCGGAGCCTACTCCCGCATCAACATTGCCGGGAAACGAAAATCGGGCTGACGCCTGGTTAGCGCTGTTGCGATCATTCCCGCCGGCACGGGAATCACTGCACACGAATCCTCTTGAGGCTCGCAGCCCGGATTCTGATGCGCTCGTCAAACCACGATATTGACGATCTTGCCCGGCACGACGATGATCTTTTTCGGCGACGCGCCAGCGAGGAAACGGACCACATCGGATTGCGTCAGCGCCGCGTGCTCGATCTCCTCGCGTGACGTGTTCACCGCCACTTCGATCTGCCCGCGCAACTTGCCGTTGATCTGCACCGCGAGCGTGATCGCGTCTTTTTTCAGCGCCTCGGCATCGAACGTCGGCCACGCCTGCGTGATGATCGCCTCGGCATGACCGAAATGCTGCCACAGCGCGTGACAGATATGCGGTGTGATCGGATTGAGCAACAGCACGATCGCCTCGAACGCCTCGTGGCGCACGGCGCGGCCTTGATCGCTCATGTCGTCGAACTTGGCCAGCGCGTTGAGCAATTCCATTAGCGCTGCGATTGCAGTGTTGAACGACAGTCGTCGACCAAAATCGTCGGAAACCTTGGCGATGGTTCCATGCACTTGCCGCCGCAAGGTTTTCTGCGCAGCATTCAAAATCGCAGGATCAACTTCGGGATGATCCGGCTGCGCCACATGCGCATGCAGATCGCGCCACAGACGCCGCAGGAATCGCGACATGCCCTCGACACCGGCCTCGCGCCAGTCCAGCGAATGTTCCGGCGGCGCGGCAAACATCGAGAACAGGCGCACCGTGTCAGCGCCGAATTTATCGACCATCGTGACCGGATCGATGCCGTTGTTTTTCGACTTCGACATTTTCTCGATGCCGCCGATCTGCACCGGCTGTTTGTCGCTGATCAAGGTCGCACCGACAACGCGACCTTTCTCGTCACGCGCAATTTCCACCTCGCTCGGATTGAACCAGTGCTTCGCGCCGTTGGCTTCTTCGCGATAAAACGTTTCGGCAATCACCATGCCCTGACACAGCAGATTCGCCGCCGGTTCGTTGCTGCTAACGAGACCCGCGTCGCGCAACAGCTTGTGATAAAAACGGAAGTACAGCAGATGCAGAATCGCGTGTTCGATGCCGCCAACGTATTGATCGACCGGCAGCCAATAGTTGGCGCGCTCATCCACCTGCGCTTGCGCGCCGGGGCTGGTGTAACGCGCGTAATACCAGCTCGATTCCATGAAGGTATCGAAGGTATCGGTCTCGCGTTCGGCCGGGCCGCCGCATTGCGGACACGTGGTTTTGCGCCATTCGGGATCGGCCTTGATTGGCGATTGCACACCACTGAAAGCCACGTCTTCGGGCAGCACTACCGGAAGTTGAGCTTCCGGCACCGGCACCGCATCGCATTTGGTGCAGTAGATGATCGGGATCGGGCAGCCCCAATAGCGCTGACGGCTCACGCCCCAATCGCGCAGACGGAAATTGATACGGCGCTGGCCTTTGCCTTCGCGCTCAAAACGCGCGGCGATCGC
>JAYVTP010000351.1:0-5823 GCA_043788685.1 Pseudolysobacter sp.
GCGCGTTTCGATCTGAATGTGCACGGCGATGCTGGTTTCACCGTCCACGGCGTGGCTAGCCTGGCCGAAGCGGGGCCGCAACAACTCGGGTTTCTCGCGAATCCGCGTTATCGCAGCCAGCTTGCAGGCTCGCGTGCTGGCGCCGCGGTATTGCGCGCCGATGATGCCGCGCTGTGCACGATGCCCGCATTGATCGCGCGAGATCCCTACGTCGCCTTCGCCAAGATTGCGGCACTGTTTGAAGCCAACCCCGCCGCCGCACCGGGTGTGCATGCCAGCGCGGTCATCGAGGTCGGCGCACAGATCGCTGCAGGGGCCAGCATTGGTGCGTTATGCGTAGTCGCCGCGGATGCGGTGATCGAGGCCGGCGCGATCCTCGGGCCGGGCTGCATTATCGGGCCACGCTGCCGCATCGGCGCAGGAACGCGGCTGGTCGCGCGTGTCACCCTGGTTGCCAACGTGATACTCGGCCAGCGCGTGCTTATTCATCCCGGGGCAGTGCTCGGTGCGGATGGTTTTGGCATCGCGTTTGATCGTGATCACTGGATCAAGGTGCCGCAACTCGGCGGCGTGCGCATCGGTGATGATTGCGAAATCGGCGCGAATACCACGATCGACCGCGGCGCGCTCGGCGACACCGTGCTCGAAGAGGACGTGCGGCTCGACAACCAGATCCAGATCGCGCACAACGTCGTGATCGGCGCGCATACCGCGATGGCCGGTTGTGCCGCGGTGGCGGGTAGCGCGAGGATCGGCCGCTACTGCCTGATCGGCGGTGGCGCGGGCATTCTCGGCCACCTCGAACTGGCCGATCGCATCACCGTGACGGCACGCACGCTGGTTACTCATTCACTCACCACCGCTGGCGAATATTCATCGGGCACGCCCGTGCAGGAAAATCGTGCATGGCGTCGTAACGCGGCCCGCTACAAACATCTGGACGATCTTGCCCGGCGCCTTCAAGTTCTCGAAAAGGAAAAAAAATAATGACGGACGCTCCCAAGCCTGGCGCCCTTAAACTGCCGATCGACGCGAGCGGCATCGCTGCGTTGCTGCCGCATCGTTATCCGTTTTTGCTGGTCGATCGCGTCATCGCATTCGAAGCGCACAAGAGCCTGCGTGCGTTCAAGAACGTGACCATCAACGAACCGTTTTTCCAAGGCCATTTCCCCGGCCATCCGGTCATGCCCGGCGTGTTGATTGTCGAGGCGCTGGCGCAGGCATCGGGTTTGCTGGTGATGCTTTCGCGCGATCCCGACGACTGCAAGAAATCGCTGTTCTATCTGGTCAAGGTCGACAACGCACGGTTCTCGCAAATCGTCACCGCCGGTGATCAAATCGTGCTCGATGTGGAACTCAAGCGCACCTTGCGCAGCATGTGCCTGTTCCAGTGCCGCGCATCGGTCGACGGCAAGCAGGTGGCCGAAGCGGAAATGCTGTGCGCGGAGCGTCCCGTCGATGCCTGATTCCCACGTGCCCGACTCTCCGCTGCCCGAGGCCACCGCCGCCATGATTCATCCGAGCGCGCAAATTGATCGCAGTGCAAAAATCGCCGCCGATGTCCGCATCGGTGCGTACAGCGTCATCGGCGCCGATGTGGAAATCGGCGCGGGAACGGAGATCGGTCCGCATGTGGTCATCGAAGGGCCGACGCGTATCGGCAGCAATAATCGTATCTGGCAATTCGCCTCGATCGGTGCCGCCGCGCAGGACAAGAAATTCGCCGGCGAACGCAGCGAACTGATCATCGGCAATGACAATATCATCCGCGAATTCTGCACCATCCATCGCGGCACCGGCGAGGGTGGTGCAACACGCATCGGCAGTGACAACTGGATCATGGCGTACGTGCATATCGCGCACGATTGCATCGTTGGCAGTCACACCATCTTCAGCAACAACGCGACTCTGGCTGGGCACGTCGACGTCGCGGATTGGGTGATCCTCAGCGGCTTTTGCGGCGTGCATCAGTTCTGCAAGATCGGCGCGCACGCATTTGCGGCGATGTATTCCGCGATCAATCGCGACGTGCCGCCGTACGTGCTGGTGGCCGGCCAGTTCGCCGAGCCGCACGGCATCAACAATGAGGGCTTGAAGCGCCGCGGTTTCGATGCCGAGCGCATTCTCGCGATCAAGCGCGCGTACAAGATCCTCTATAAATCCGGCTTGCCATTGAGCGAGGCGCGCGAAAAACTGAAGCTCGCCGCGATCGGTGCGCCAGACATTCAGGCGCTCGTGGATTTTCTTGGGCTCAGCCAACGCTCGATCGCACGTTGAGCCTGCATCAGTCGCAAATATCGCCGTATCAATGTCGACCGTCGTAAGCTCGAATCGTCCGCGCTGTTTTGCGCTGGTCGCTGGCGAAGCGTCCGGCGATTTGCTCGGTGCGGGCTTGATCGATGCATTGCGCCGGCGTCACCCCGATGCGCGTTTCGTCGGCATCGGCGGTGCGCGCATGATTGCGGCGGGAATGGATGCCTGGTATCCGGCAGAAAAACTCAGCGTGATGGGTCTCGTCGAGGTGCTCAAGCACTTGCCGGAATTGCTCGCGATTCGGCGCAATGTCAAACGCCGTGTGCTGGCGCTGCAGCCGGATTGTTTTATCGGCATTGATGCGCCGGATTTCAATCTCGGTCTCGAACGTCGCCTGAAAAAATCCGGTATGCGCACGGTGCATTACGTCAGTCCGTCGATCTGGGCATGGCGCGAAAAACGCGCGCAAAAAATGGCTGGCAACGCCGATCTGGTGTTGTGCCTGTTTCCGATGGAACCACCAATCTATGCCCGTTTCGGGGTCAATGCGCGTTTTGTCGGCCACCCGTTGGCGGATCAATTTGCAATCGAACCGGATCGAGCCACCGCGCGCGCCACGCTGAATTTACTTTCTGTTGTTCCGGTGCTCGCGCTGTTGCCCGGCAGTCGGCTCGGTGAAATTCAGCGCCTCGGCCCCGAGTTCATCGCCGCCGCACGCTTGTGTCAAAAACAATTGCCGACCCTGCATGTGATCGCGCCGATGGCCAATGCCGCGTGCCGCGAATTGTTTGCACGCCTGCTGGCACAAGACCGCGCCGAAGTCGGCACGGCAATCGATTCCGCCGCGGAAAATTCTCCGGCGCCGATCAGATTGCTGGATGGCCATGCGCACGAAGCGATGATCGCCGCCGATGCCGTGCTGCTCGCCTCGGGCACCGCCGCGCTCGAAGCGATGCTGGCGAAACGACCGATGGTGGTCGGCTATCGGCTCGCACCCATCACTTATCGCATCGTGACCACGCTCGGCCTGCTCAAAACCCAGCATTATGCGCTGCCGAATATTCTCGCCGGTCGTGCGTTGGTGCCCGAACTCATGCAAGATCAATGTACCGCGCAAAATCTCGCCGACGCGCTGTTGCCGGCGCTACATGTTCGCAACACACCGAATGCGCTGATCGCGGAATTCACGCGACTGCATCGCGAATTGCAGCTCGATGCCGATGAAACTGCCGCTGCCGCGATCGACGAATTGCTGCAAACGCCGGCGACGCATTGATCTTTTTTGCGCGACAGTACATCGCGCCAAATCAACGATTGACGCATCGCACGTTGACCTTGCGCCCGCCACACCGCAACATGCACAAAATTTTTTCAGGCGCATGACAGCAATGTCGCAAGCGCAACTGCTCCCGCGCAAAACAAAAATCCTGATCTGGCTAGGCGTGCTCGCTTTCGTGGCGCTGCTGCTGGCCGGACCGTGGCGTGAAGCGACCGCGCCCGAGCGGCATTTCTCATCGGCATGGTTGCTCAGCGCCTTGGTGTTCGTCACGCTGCTGACGCGCCGCGTCGGTTTTGCGCTGGCACTCACGAGCCTGATTTTCGGCGGCCTGCTGATCGCGAGTGTGGTCAAGTTTGCCTATCTGACCACGCCGCTGCTGGCGCCCGATCTGGTGTATTTCGTCAACCGCGATCTGGTCGAAGTGCTGTTGCGTTATCCGGCGCTGCTCGCGCTTTTTGTAGGCGGTTTCGTTCTGATTCCGGCGCTGCTGATTCTCGCCTGGCGCATCGACCGACCGATTTTTCTGCAACGCTTCAGTCGCCGCACGCGCTCGCTGATCCGCGCCTGCGGCAGCATTCTCGGATTGCTGCTGATCCTGATCTGCGCCTCGCCCGAAGGCCCTTTTGCCGATATTTACGGCAAGGGTATGTGGCAGACAATGAACGACAAAAGCTATCTGACCGATTTTTTCATTTCGTTCAACCAGACCAAGATCCAGATCCCGATCAGCCCGGCGGGCGTCGACCGCAGTATCGTCTGGAACGATCCGCCAAAACCTGTCGAAGCGCATCCTGCCGATGCAGTCAGCGCAATACCGCACTACCCCGACATCGTCACGATCCTCGAAGAAAGCACGTTTGATCCGCGCATGCTGCAGGTCTGCGGCATGCCACTGTGCAAGTTCAAGATGTTCGTGCCGGATGCGCGCACGCGCGCCAGCGGCGCCCTCGTCGTACACACCTGGGGTGGCGGTACGTGGACTAGCGAATTCGCCGCACTCACGGGCCTCTCCCACACCAGTTTCGGCAACGCCGGATTGTATGCGCCGTACAACCTCGCGCCGCGCGTCACCTACACCTTGCCGCGTGCGCTCAAGGCTGCCGGCTACAAGACGATTGCGGTGTATCCGATGTCCGGCGATTTCATCAACGCGCGTAATGCCTATCGTTATTACGGCTTCGACGAGTTCATCGAAGGCAGCACCTACGGCCTGGCGTGGGAGAGCAGCGACACCGATCTGATGCAGGTATTCGATCAGATTTACACGCGCGAAAAGAAAGAAGCCGGCAAACAACCGCTGTTCGTTTTCATGCTGACCCTGCGCCAGCATGGCCCGCATATGACGCCACTGAAATTTCTCAAGCCGCCTTACAATGCGCCGCTGTTTCCGATGCTTGACAAGTGGCTGAATCTGAATCTCGGTAATTATCTGTCGCGTTTGGAAAGCTCGGATTCGGCACTCGCGCAGCAAGAAAAATTTCTGCTCGATAGTGATCGCCAGACGGTGTTGCTGCACTTCGGCGATCATCAACCATCGTTCGATGGCGCGATTAACGCGATCAAGAAACTCAACGCGCCGAAAGGCGCGAGCGATCCGATGTTCGTGACGTATTACATGCTCAAGTCGAATTTCGCGCCGAAGCAAAAATATAATTACCCGGTGCTCGACCTGAGTTTTCTGGCCGGCCTCGTGCTGGATGTCGCAGGCGTGCCGAAGGACGAATTCTTCGAAGCGAACACGCGTTTGCGTGAGCGCTGCAAAGGCTTTTATCTGGATTGCGCGGATAAACACATGCTCGACTCCTACACCGATTTCATCTTTCACACGCTGCAAGCCCTGCATGACTGAGTTCGCTGCAAGCACGCAAAATTCAGTGCCGAATGAAACGACACAGTGGATCGCCGGTGTCGATGAAGCCGGACGCGGGCCACTGGTCGGGCCGGTCGTGGTCGCCGCGGTCATCCTCGATCCGCAACGACCGATCGATGGCCTCGCCGACTCGAAAAAACTCAGCGCCAAGCGCCGCGATCAACTCGATGCACTGATCCGCAGTCACGCAATTTGCTTCAGCATCATCATCGTCACTGCCGCGGAAATCGACGAGCACAATATCCTGCAGGCCAGCCTGCGCGGCATGACACGCGCGCTACTTGCGATGTCGCACCTGCCGACTTTGGCCTTGCTCGACGGCAACCAGATTCCGCGCGATTTGACCATTCCCGCCCGCGCCATCGTCGGCGGCGATGCACTCGAACCGGCGATCAGCGCCGCCTCGATTCTGGCCAAGGTC
>JAYVTP010000352.1:0-2595 GCA_043788685.1 Pseudolysobacter sp.
CATGCCGGCTTTCACCATCAGTTCGAACTCGTGCGCGTTCTGCCCGTGCGGATACACCGCGGCGTCGGTGCCGAACGCGATCGGCACGCCGGCGCGATACGCCTTGCCGGCGGTCGCCTGGATGATCGGGCCGACTTGCGCCGCTTTCGCCGCGACTTGCGCGGGATAATAGCCAGGGATTTTCGCTTTCTCGCCAACGAACTCTCCGGCGATGATCGTCGGCACCAGCCAGGTTCCATGCTCCTTCATCAGCTTCATGTCCTCGTTGTTCATGAAGGTGCCGTGTTCGATTGAATCGACGCCGCCGATCACCGCGCGGCGAATCGCTTCGGCACCGTGCGCATGCGCGGCGACGGTAAATCCGTAGTCGTGCGCGGCCGCGACCACCGCCTTGATTTCCTCGATCGTCATCTGTGCGTTATCGACGCTGGCGCTTTCATCGAGCACGCCGCCCGACGGCATGATCTTGATCAGATCGGCACCGGCTTTGTAATGCTGGCGCACTGCTTTCCAAGCGTCGTCGGCACCGTTGATGATGCCGTCCTTCGCGTGCGGGTCGCCTTGCAGATCGGCGCGATAGCCGTCGGTGCCATCGGCGTGGCCGCCGGTCGAACCGATCGCGCCGCCGGCGGTGAAAATTCGCGGACCCGGCACGATGCCCGCGTTGATCGCATTGCGCAGCGAGATCGAGGCGTTGTCGCCATCACCAAGGTTGCGCACCGTGGTGAAGCCGGCTTGCAAAGTGCGTTGTGCGTACACCGTCGAGCGGATGGCGTAGTCGGCGATGTTCCAGCGGAATTGATCGGTGTAGCCAGTCGGGCTGGTTTCGAAGGTGAGATGGGTGTGGCTGTCGATCAGGCCGGGCAGGCAGGTGAGTCCCGGCATGTTGAGAATACTCGTCGCCATTTTTGCGGCGTCTTCTTCTTTCATGTGGCCGGGCCGCACCTCCATGATCAGCTTGCCTTCGGTGATGATAGTCGTTTCACCGAGCATTTTTCCGCTATCGATATCGAGCAGGTTCGAGCAATAGAAAATCGTGCGTTCCGCAGCGCCAGCGCTAGCGGAAACAAACACGGCGGCAAGCGATACGGACAGCAGCAGGGGGCGCAGCATCATAGTGAATCCTCCGGCAAAAGGTTCATGCATCATAACCGTGACGGCGCGTGGCGCTACTGGACAAAAGTCATGCTCGGTCGGGGCGGTGCGGCATGTTGCAGTGCTTTGGACAAGCCGGTTCGCGCTGTTACACAATGCCGCTGAATCGCGCGAGCCGTAACGCCGTCGGAGACTCAAGTACACGTAATGGCAAGTCCGACCGAAACCCATCATGCGCGCAGCGCGCGACCCGAAACCGCCGATGATCCGAGCTATACCGCTGCGGTGATTCCTACCAACGCGCTCGACTGCCTCATGCAGATCGCCGAGGAACGCGGCGCAAATTTCAGTGCATGGTTCAACGGCCTTGCGTTGACTCGCGCGCAACTCAACGATGCGACCGTGCGTGTTTCGTATCGCGAAGCCAGCCTGCTGATCAAGCGCGCGATGCGCGGACTGGTGCAAGACTCGCTCGGCCTCGATGTCGGGCGACGCCAGAGTGTCGGCACGTTCGGCGTGCTCGGCCTCGCGATGATGACGGCGCGCACGTTTGGCGAGGCGATGCAGATCGGCATCGAGAATCACCAAATAGCCGGCTCGATGATGGAAGTGGATTTTGACGTCGTCGATGCCAGCTCCGGCTCCACCTACCAGCCCGAAAACGTCAAGAACTACGAGGCCGGCATCAAGAGTTATTTCCCCGATTACCACTTGTTGCTGAACGCGTCGATCTATTACTACAAGTTCTCGAATCTGCAATCGGTGACCCTCGTGCAGGATGTCAACAACGGCTTGCCGCTGTATCTCGTCACGAGCAGCTATCAGGATGCCAAAGGCCTTGAACTCGAGGCACACGGGCAGGCGACCGACGGCTTGCGGCTGAACTTTACCTCGGCGTATATCGACGCACGCTACAAGGATTTTGTCGATAGCAACCAGATCGATCTAAGCGGTCAGCCGACCGGTGAACCTTCGTTCTCGGCCGCTGCGGGCATGGATTATGTCTGGCGCAATGTCGTCGGCGGCGCTATCGATTTCACGCTGCAGCATGCGCATCGCGGCAAGACGCGTTGCAATTCCGCATCGCCGTTGCAAGGTAATTGTCTGATCACGCCGTCGTTCAAACTCGGCACCGCGCAGGAACGCACCGATATGCGCATTGCGTGGAATTCCGAAAGTAACATCTGGGCTGTAGCCTTATTTGCCAACAATCTGTTCGACAAGCGTTACGTCACCGGCATCAACAATATTTCGACCAGCACGATCGGCACACCGTTTGCGAGCATCAGTCCGCCACGCATGTATGGCGTTGAGCTCAGCGCAAAATTCTAGAAAAAAGTGTAGGCTTTCTTGGCCTCCAACACAGGCTAGCAGTTTGCTAGCCCGCTTTTTTTTGCGCGACTGAAGATGCCGTCGTCGGCGAGCTTTCGTAATCCGCACGACTTTCCTACAGCGCCGCCCTGGGTTACGCTGGAAAGCTGACTTCGACACGTTGACGAC
>JAYVTP010000353.1:0-3003 GCA_043788685.1 Pseudolysobacter sp.
GGCTTACGCGCCCGCCGGATACAACGCGGTGCGGGGCGCATTGGCGTTGGCTGCGGCCGGTAATCAGCTCGATGCAAATATCGCCGTTGCTGCGGGCACACTGAAAAAACCACTAGTGATTGTCAGCAACTACAGCGGCGGATATCCTACTTCCGTGCAACTCAACGGCGTGGTGCTCGCTATCGATCAGGATTATTTTCCGTCGCTACGCAGCGATGCGCAGGAGTTGTGGATTACCATCAATAGCGATTTTTCCGGCGCATCGAACCATCTGGAAGTAATACCCTGATCGGTACGCCTAGCTGTCTTTCGCTTTTATACAAGGAGTGGAAATGAGAATTTGTCGCCCTTTCCCATTTGCTGCTGTGCTGATATCGATATTGATTTTTGCTGCCCCGGGTTGGGCGCGAGACGGCGATTTTGTGCGTACCTTCGGCGGCGCCGGACGCGAACAGATCGGCTTTTCGCCTAACCTTGGAATCAGCATCGGTAACGGCTACGCTTTTACGCCTGTCGCCGTGCAGCCGGCTGATGGAAAAATCGTCATCGGCGCAACGCTGATTAATACTGCGAGCGATGATTTCGGCGTTCTCAGACTGAATCCGAACGGCACGCTTGATACCAGTTTTGGTGGCGGAGCGGGTGGTCAGACGCTGATACCTTTTGATAACGGCGGTAGCAACAACGACTACGCCAGTGCAATGGCGCTGGATGTGCAGGGCAATATTATTATTGCGGGTACCGCGAGTGGGGTTACCACGGCGGGTGGTTCGGATTGTGCGGTGGCGCGGCTTACGCCGGCCGGCGCGCTCGACACCACCTTCAGTGGCGACGGCAAAACCACCATCGCATTCGACCTCGGGCCGGCTGGACAACGCGACGATTCGTGTTACGCGCTGGCGCTGCAAAGCGATGGCAAAATATTGATTGCCGGTACAGCTCAAACTGGAATGACCAGTGGCGCGTCACCTCATGCGACCTCGCGTATGGCCATCGCGAGGTTGTTGAGCAACGGCACGCGCGATACATCGTTCAATGGCTCGGGGTTGGTCTCGATCAACTTCGGTCCGAACGTATTTGGCGCTCGGGCTGTTGGGCTAGTGCAGCAAAGTGATGGAGGAATTTTACTGGTCGGCGGTGCAGCCTACGCTACCGACCCTTCGGGTGTGCTCCATATGGCGGCGGCAAGGCTGACCAGTGCTGGCGCGCTGGATACAAATTTCGGCAATGGCGGAATATTGCTTTACGACCCCGGGATCAACGGGTATGCCACGGGCGAACTCACCAATGTGGTTACATTCCCCGATCGTTCCTTTGTCGCTACGGGTCACATTCTGCAAAGCAATAGCGCAGCGAATTACGATTTTTTCTTCGCTAGGTTTTCTGCCAGCGGAGCGCTCGATACCACATTTGGTAGCAGTGGACATACCGTTGTGCCATTTGATCTTGGCGCTACTGGCGACGATATCCCGATCGCATTGAAGGTGGACAGCCAGGGTCGTTTTATAGCAAACGGCTTCGCCACGACCACAGCACCAGGAGTAGCGCTGATGGCGATGGCGCGTCTCACGCCGGCGGGCAATCTCGATAACAGTTTTGGCTACCTCGGTACGCTGGCGATATCTACCGCCGCATCGGCCGCCACCGGTTACGGCGATACAGGTGCCGGGCTTGCGTTGAACGCCGACGGCAGCCTCCTGGTGACCTCACTTGCTATTTACGATGCCGCGGGCGATGAGAAAGTAGGTATCGCCAAGTTGGTCGGCGACACGGTTTTTTCAAACGGCTTTGAGTTTTGATATCACGGCCACTGAATCATTCTTCGAGCCGGTGCCGTCAATTCATCTATCCGATCAGCGGCAAATTCTGCTGCGTATTTCGGCCATTGCCAGCATGTTGGCAAAAGGGGTGTGTCAGCGGCATCGTGGCACATTGAAACCAGCCGCAGCGTCGGCTGCATGGAGTAGTTGTGACGCCAGAATCCAAGGCTCGCCAGATTATCGACCACAAGCTCGAAGCCGCGGGCTGGGTTGTGCAGGATATGGGTCAGCTCAATCTCGGTGCCGCAAAAGGTGTGGCGGTGCGCGAGTACGCCACCGACAGCGGCCCGGCGGATTATCTGCTGTTTGTGAATCGCGAACCGCTGGGTGTGATCGAAGCCAAACGCGACGAGGCCGGGCAAAATCTTACCGTCCATGAAACCCAGACCGAGCGTTACGCCAACGCCACGCTGAAATGGCGCAGCAATCAAAAGCCGCTGCGTTTTCTTTACGAAAGCACCGGCCAGATTATTCATTTCACCGATGCTCGCGATCCTGCGCCGCGGGCGCGCGAGTTGTTCCATTTTTTCCAGCCGCAAACCTTGGCGGCATGGGCTGAAGAATCCGCAACCTTGCGCCAGCGCCTCGCCGAAAAAATGCCGGCGTTGCCGATCCGCAACCTGCGCGACTGCCAGGTCAGCGCGGTCAGCGGTCTCGAAAAATCGCTCGCGCAGAACAAGCCGCGAGCCTTGGTGCACATGGCTACGGGCGCTGGCAAAACCTTTACCGCGATCACCTCGATTTATCGCCTGCTCAAGTTTGGTGGCGCCAAACGCATATTGTTTCTGGTCGACACGCGCAACCTCGGCAAGCAGGCGCATCAGGAGTTCATGGCCTACACGCCGCCGGACGATGGCCGTAAATTTACCGAGTTGTACAACGTGCAGCGTCTGTCCAGCAGCCATATCGATCCGCACGCACAGGTCTGCATCAGCACGATCCAGCGCATGTATTCGATCTTGTCTGGCGAGTCGATCGATGATTCTGCCGAAGATATTTCCCTCGCCGAATTGCCGCAGGCACACAAGCAGGCCAAGCCTGTTGCATACAACGCGGCGGTGCCGATCGAGACATTCGATTTCATCGTCATCGACGAATGCCATCGCAGCATTTACAACCTGTGGAAGCAGGTGCTGGATTATTACGATGCGTTTCTGATCGGACTCACCGCCACGCCGGACAA
>JAYVTP010000354.1:0-3459 GCA_043788685.1 Pseudolysobacter sp.
GCGATGGCCAGCGGCATGAAATCGGCGCGCGAGAATATCGGTGGGTTCGTGCCAGAGCGGAAACAGTGCATGCCAATCCAGGCGCTGCAACAATGCTTCGCGCCAACTGCGCACGTCAGCGAGAAAAAGATCACCAAATGCGATGTGACTCAACTCAGGAGTAATTGCGCGCGCGGCATTCAGCGATGCGCCGAAAGCGTTCTCGTAAGCCTCATTGCTTGCAGGATATTCCAGCTCGGATTCGATCAGCGGCAAGCTCAGCGCGGCAGCTTGAGCGCGCAGCACATCACGGCGAATGCCATGCATCGCAACGCGATCGAATTGCGTGGTGATCGTGGTCAGCAGACCGATAACGCGCCATTGCGGATCATCAAGCAGACGATCGAGCGCCATCAGGCAATCCTTGCCGCCACTCCACGCCAGCAATATCGGAGTTGTCATGCGCGCAGCCGGTTTTTCAGCGCTTGCGGTGCGCCCATTGTGAGCGCACCGCGGTCAATACGCCTTAACCGATCAGCTGCCCGAACGCGATGCTTTCTTGCGATCGTTCTCGGTCAGCGCACGTTTGCGCAGACGGATTTCCTTCGGCGTGATTTCGACTAGTTCATCTTCCTCGATGAATTCCAGCGCCTGCTCCAACGTCATTTTGATCGCCGGCGTCAGCGGAATGGTTTCGTCCTTGCCGGCGGCGCGCATATTGGTCAGCGGCTTCGGCTTGAGCGCGTTCACGGTCAGGTCGTTGTCCTTGGCATGAATACCGACGAGCTGACCTTCATACACCAGATCGCCGTCGTTGCAGAACATGCGGCCGCGTTCCTGCAAACTCACCAGCGAATACGCCGGCGTTGAGCCAGTGCCGTTGGAAATCATCACGCCGTTCTGGCGCTTGGCGATCGCGCCTTCGGACTTCGGGCCGTAATGATCGAACACGTGAAACAACAGGCCGGAACCTTGCGTGAGTGTGCGGAACTCGGTCTGAAAACCGATCAGGCCGCGCGCCGGAATCTGGTAGTCCAGGCGCGTACGACCACGACCGTCCGACTCCATGTTCTTGAGCGCGCCGCGGCGCATGCCGAGACGTTCCATCACGCCACCCTGATGCTGTTCTTCGACATCGACCACGAGTTGTTCGATCGGCTCCTGCAGCTTGCCATCGATTTCCTTGATGATTACTTCCGGACGCGACACGGCCAGTTCGTAACCTTCGCGACGCATGGTTTCGATCAGCACCGACAGATGCAATTCGCCACGGCCAGAGACCTGGAATTTATCCGGATCGGTACCTTCTTCGACTTTCAGCGCGACGTTGTGCAAGGTCTCGCGTTCTAGACGTTCGCGAATCTGGCGACTCGTGATGAACTTGCCACCGCTGCGATCCTTGTTGCCGGCGAACGGCGAATTGTTCACCTGGAACGTCATCGTAATGGTCGGCTCGTCCACGGTCAGCGCGGGCAGCGCCTCGGGCGTATCGAGCTGGCACACGGTGTCGGAAATGCTCAGGCCTTCGATGCCCGAAATCGCAACGATGTCACCGGCGTAAGCCTCGGGCACTTCGCGACGTTCGAGACCCATGAAACCGAGTACCTGCAGGATCTTGCCCTGGCGTTTTTTGCCTTCGCGATCAACGATGCTGACCGGCTGATTGGTGCGTACCTTTCCGCGCTGGATACGACCGATGCCGATCAGACCGACATAGCTGTTGTAGTCAAGCTGGCTGATGCGCATCTGGAACGGGCCATCGGGATCAACTTCCGGTGCTTTCACATGCTGCATGATCGCCTCGTACAACGGCACCATGTCACCTTCGCGCGCTTCGTTGCTCAGGCTGGCGTAGCCGTGCAGAGCCGAAGCGTACACAACCGGGAAATCGAGCTGTTCATCGGTCGCGCCGAGACGATCAAACAAGTCAAATGTTTGATCGAGAACCCAGTCCGGACGTGCACCGGGGCGATCAATCTTGTTGATCACGACGATCGGCTTGAAACCCATATCGAACGCTTTCTGCGTCACGAAACGCGTCTGCGGCATCGGGCCGTCCATTGCATCGACCAGAATCAGCACCGAATCGACCATCGACAGCACGCGCTCGACCTCGCCACCGAAATCGGCATGGCCCGGGGTATCGACGATGTTGATGCGGTTGTCGCGCCACGAAATCGCGGTGTTCTTCGCCAGGATGGTGATGCCGCGTTCCTTTTCCTGGTCGTTCGAATCCATCACGCGCTCGGCCAGCACGGTGCGCTCGCTGAACGTGCCGGACTGTTTCAGCAGGCAATCGACGAGGGTGGTCTTGCCATGATCGACGTGGGCGACGATGGCGATATTGCGGAGTTTTTCGATGGACATATGCAGACTCGCGGCGCCGCCGGGCGGGGCCGCTTGGGAGTAAAGGACGCCGTCAGGCGGGACAACCCGGGATTATAGCTGGCTTTTATATAACTTTCCGCATCGCAGCACGTTTCGTTCGTTTTGGTTGGCATTCGGTAGCGGGCCGTTCATCTGCAGGTCGGGTATCATGTGCGTTTTCGCCGAGGAAACATCATGAGCACAAGCAACGAACTCATCGCCGATTTCTCCACGTCGCGCGGCCACATCCATGTGCGCCTGTTCGCCGAGCAGACGCCGGTGACGGTCGCCAATTTCGTCAATCTGGTGCAGCACAAGTTTTACGATGGCCTGAGTTTTCACCGCGTCATTCCCGATTTCATGATCCAGGGCGGTTGCCCGCTCGGTTCGGGCACGGGCGGCCCGGGTTATCGTTTCGAGGATGAAATCGTGCCGACCCTGCGTCACAGCAAACCCGGCATTTTGTCGATGGCGAATGCCGGCCCGGGAACCAACGGCAGCCAGTTTTTCATCACCCACACGGCCACGTCGTGGCTCGACGGCAAGCACACCGTGTTCGGTGAAGTGCTGTCGGCGGACGACCAGAAAGTGGTAGATCAGATTCGCGGCGGCGACAAGATCGAATCGATCACGATCAATGGCGATACCACCGCGCTGTTTGCGAAGACGCAGGCCAAGGTGGATAGCTGGAATGCGGTGTTGAAGAAGTAGTTAGGCGCTCGGCAGACTTATCAGAGTGTGTGGCGATGAATATTCACGAATTTCAGGCCTGCCCAATTTGCTCCGCACAGCAGCCTGTCGTGCCGAGGTATCCGCACTACCTGTGCAGAGGTTGTGTAGCATCGGCCAAGGATGAGTCAGGCCGCCACTTGGAGTTCTTCAACGAGGGGCTCAGCGGCGGGTTCGTGGCTAAATACGCAGACTCCGGCGAGCCGCGTAATTCGCATGTGTGCTTTGTGAACGGTGTCCAGTGCTGGGCAGATGAGGCAAGATTCGGTGGAATCGTAGTTCAACCGAGCCCTTAAGCGATGCTAATGAGTTGCGCGCCTAACAATTCGGTCAAGCTGAGTTCGCCTTGCTCTAAAAAAATAGCGCCGACACGAATTGTCGGCG
>JAYVTP010000355.1:0-2259 GCA_043788685.1 Pseudolysobacter sp.
TATGTCGCCAGCGCGCAGAAAGTGGGTGATCGCATCACGGCGCCGATGCCCGGGCGTATCGTGCTGGTCAAGGTTGCGCCGGGCGATGAGGTCGATGAGGGGCAGGAGTTGCTGGTGATGGAAGCGATGAAAATGGAAATCACCTTGCGCGCGCCGCGAGCGGCGAGCATCGAGACGGTGCAGGCGCAACCGGGTGAGTTTGTCGAAGCGGATTCGGTGTTGATCAAACTGGTCAAATCGTGAGATTGCGTTGTGTGCATAACAACAAGGATTGCTCGCCATGACACTTTTCAAGCTACTGCCTTTATTGCTTTGCATCGCACTTGCGGGTTGCGAATCCACCACGTTTGAGTCGATGCCCGCAGGCGTCAGCGATGCCTGTCCTGCCAACTGGTCCGGCGGCTGGATTGCGATCGACAATCAGGGCCACGATGACCCGGATTTCGCTGTATTTGTCAGCCCGCAATGCGCTATCGAAAACGTCAGTGCTGCCGACAAAACGCCCGCGACAGCGGCGCTGAAACCGATGTTCTGGCATAACGCGGGACATGACTATGCGCTGCTCGGCGTGATCGACTCCTACACGTTGATGGCCGAAAAACACGATGCCGACAGCGTGCCCGCACCGGGCTATTTCATGCTGCGCTGGGAGATCGAAAATCGGCAAATGGCGCTGCGTGCACCAGCACACAAACGGATCGCTACGTTGATCGTCAATGGCGCTATCGACGGCAGTGTGGAGCGAAAAAAAGATCGCTCCTTGCACAATGTGATCAACGCCAACCCCGAGCAGTTAAGCACGTTGCTGCAGGTGATGGATTTGTATGACGACTCCACACCGTCGCGCCTGCGCTGGACCGGGCTGTCGCGAAAAATGCTTGATTCAACGCTGATAAAACTGCGCAAACAAAAAGCCGACGCCGAGAAAAAACACTGACATGAGTATGTATCCGAATCAGGTTCGCATCGTCGAAGTCGGCGCGCGCGATGGCTTGCAGAACGAAAAAGCCATCGTGTCGACCGCGAGCAAGATCGAGCTGATTGATCGTCTTTCGGCCTGCGGTTTGCGCAGTATCGAGGCGACCAGTTTTGTCAGTCCGAAATGGATTCCGCAACTCGCCGATGCCACCGAGGTGTATGCCGGCATCGAGAAAAAAGTCGGCGTGAGTTATCCGGTGCTGGTGCCGAATCTGCAGGGTTACGAACGCGCGCGCGTCGTGAACGTCAGCGAAATTGCCGTGTTCACTGCAGCTTCCGAAGCGTTTACGCAGAAGAACATCAATGCCAGCATCGATGAATCGATCGAGCGTTTCCGCCCAGTCATCGAACGCGCGCAAGCCGATGGTATCAAGGTACGCGGTTATGTCTCGACCGTGCTCGGTTGTCCGTATCAGGGCGAAGTGCCGGTTGCCGATGTCGTGCGCGTAGCGCAGCGTCTGCACGGACTCGGCTGCTATGAAATTTCGCTCGGCGATACGATCGGCATCGGTACACCGAAGAAGGCGCGAGAGATGCTCGCGGCGGTCGCTGAAGGCGTGCCGATGACGTCACTCGCCGTGCATTTTCACGATACACGCGGCCAGGCGCTGGCGAATATTCTGGCGTGTCTCGAACTGGGCGTGAGTGTGATCGACAGTGCAGTTTCCGGCGTTGGCGGCTGCCCATACGCACGCGGCGCCAGCGGCAATGTCGCGAGCGAAGATGTGGTCTACATGCTGCAAGGTCTTGGCGTTGAAACCGGCATCGATCTCGATCGGCTCATCGCCACAGGCCTCTGGCTGAGTGCGCAACTCGGCCGCGAAACGTCGAGCAAAGTGGCGCGCGCCGCGGCTTGACTTCCATTGTCCGCCATCATCATGCCGCGAAATCCCGACGTTCCACCTGCTGACTTTCCATGACGATTTCTACCCCGCAACAAATGCTGGATAACGCCCAAGCGGCATTCGCGCGCGGCGATTACGCCAACGCCTATACGCTGGCTAGTGCATGCCTGAATGCGGCGCCACAACTGCATCAGGCGCGCGCGCTGCGCGTGAATGCGGCATTGCAACTCGAACGCTGGCCCGATGCCGCCACCGACCTGCAACTGCTGCTGCAAGCCATGCCGCAACACGCACAATTCCGACGTTTGCTCGCGGTGTGCTGGCTGCGTATCGGCAACACCCACCGCGATGCGAAAGAAATCGAAAAAAGCATCGCCGCGTATCGAAATGCCATGACCATCGATCCGCATGCGCAGGACGCGCGCTACAACCTGGC
>JAYVTP010000356.1:0-11828 GCA_043788685.1 Pseudolysobacter sp.
GGCGGCACCGGTCTGTACCGTTTTCCGGGGCTGGAAAATATCGAAAAACGCGCAATCGATACGCCATTCGGCGCGCCGTCGGCGGACATCGTGCTCGGCGAGTTTCGTGGCAAACGCGTCGCGTTTCTGGCGCGGCACGGCGAGAATCACACGATCGCGCCGCATCGTGTGAACTACCGCGCCAATCTGTGGGCGCTGCATCAGCTCGGCGCGCAACGCGTTATCGGCATCAATGCGGTCGGCGGCATTCGCGTCGACATGGGCCCGCGCGTGATCGCTGTGCCGGATCAGATTGTCGATTACACGCACGGTCGTTTCACGAGTTTTTGCGATGTCGAGGGGGTCGAGGTGAGGCACATCGATTTCAGCGAACCGTATTCGCTAAGCCTGCGCCAAGCGCTAGTGTTGGCCGCGAGCAACGCCGATATCTCGGTAGTGCCGGATGGAGTCTATGGGGCGACGCAAGGCCCGCGACTGGAAACCCGTGCGGAAATCGCACGCATGCGCATCGACGGTTGTGATCTTGTCGGCATGACTGGCATGCCGGAAGCAGGTCTCGCGCGCGAGCTGGAACTCGACTACGCCTGCGTTGCGCTGGTCGCCAATTGGGCTGCGGGATGCGGCGATCAAACCGCGATCAGCTTGCCGGAAATCTATGCCAATCTCGAAGCCGTGACCGCGCAAGTGCCGAGCTTGATTGCTGCAGTGTTGGCGTTGAAGAAGTAATCAGGCCGCATTGCCGTTGACCGGCAGGTCGGATGAGTGGCACAGCCACGCTATCCGACAATCGTCCTCGCTTTGACGATGGAGCTTTTCCGGCATCTACATGCCGGACAGCATCGACCCACGAGACGCTTCGTACTTTCTTGGCGCTTGTCAAGTGCCATAGTGTATTTTTTTGTAAAGCCACTGATATACTCAGGCAGTGCAAAGCTTTGACGGACGGCAGGGGAATGCAGTTTACGTCGTCGCTGCCGTTGCACTCGTTCAACCTGGGAATGAGGTTTCAAGATGCTTACTGGTACAGTGAAATGGTTCAACGATGCCAAGGGGTTTGGTTTTATCGCTCCGGAAAATGGCACGGAAGATGTGTTCGTGCACTATTCGGCGATAACTTCGGAGGGGTTCCGAACGTTGAAAGAAGGGCAGAAAGTCAGCTTTGAAGTGGTGCAGGGGCCGAAGGGATCGCAGGCAGCGGGCGTGGTGCCGGTTTCATAGCCGCAAAACTGTCCAAACGCCCCGCTTGCGTGGGGCGTTTTTAACCACACAAACGGTCATATCAGGCTGCAAATTGCAGGCGCGCAAGTTCGGCGTACAAGCCGCCTTCGTGCAGCAATTCTGCGTGCGTGCCGCTGGCTACAATGCGACCGTGATCGAGCACGACTATGCGGTCGGCTTTGAGTACAGTGGCCAGTCGATGTGCGATCACCACGGTCGTGCGCCCGTGCATCAGACGTTCCAGCGCGCTCTGGATAGCGGCTTCGGATTGCGCATCGAGCGCGCTTGTCGCCTCGTCCAGCAGCAGGATCGGCGAGTCTTTGAGGATCGCCCGCGCGATCGCAATGCGCTGCTGCTGGCCGCCGGACAAACGCACGCCGCGTTCGCCGAGATACGTCGCATAACCTTCCGCCTGAGCGCTGATGAATTCGTGCGCCTCGGCCGCACGCGCGGCTGCGATTACTTGTTCATCACTCGCATCGACTCTGCCGAAACGGATATTGTCTGCCGCGCTCGCGCCGAAGATCACGGTGTCCTGCGGCACCATCGCGATCGAGCGGCGCAACTCGTGCAAATCCAGCGTGTGCAGCTCCGCGCCATCAATGCTCAGGCGACCGAACTGGGGATCGTAAAAACGCAGCAACAGACTGAACACCGTACTTTTTCCGGCGCCCGATGGACCAACCAGAGCCACGGTTTCACCGGGCCGGATCGTGAGGTTGAAATCATGCAGCGCCGGCAATTCAGGGCGCGCCGGATAAGCGAATTCCACATGCTCGAAACGGATTTCGCCGCGCAACGGTTTTGCCAAGATCACGGGTTGTGCAGGGGAGGCGATGCTGGATTTCACGCCGAGCAATTCACCGATGCGTTCGAGCGCGCCCGCGGCGCGTTGTACCTCGCCCCAGACTTCGGTCAAGGCACCCACCGAGCTCCCCGAGATCACTGCGTACAACACAAACTGGCTGAGCACGCCGGATTGCAGATCGCCCGCGATCACCGACTTGGCGCCGAGCCAGAGCACGAGCGTGATCGCGCCAAAGATCAGTAGAATCACCATCGCCGTGAGCCACGCGCGTGCACCGATCCGTGCGCGGGCCGTGGCCAAGGCGCGGGCGATGGCAGTGTTGTAGCGCGCGGCTTCAACTGATTCGCGCGCATACGCCTGCACCGCGTGCATGGCGTTGAGGGTTTCGTTGGCGACCGCCGAGGCATCGGCGATGCGATCCTGATTCTGCTTCGACAATCCGCGCACGCGTCGGCCGAACAACACGATCGGCAGGATCACCAGCGGAATCACCAACGCTGTCATCGCGGCAAGATGCGGGCTGGTCAGCACCAGTGCCGCCGCACCGCCGATCACCATCACCACGCTGCGCAGCGCAATCGAAAGACTCGATCCGACCACCGTCTGCACGAGTTCGGTATCGCTGCCGAGACGCGACGTGAGTTCACCGACACGTGTGCTTTCGTAGAAACCGATATCCAGTTCGAGCAGATGACCGTACAAACGCTGGCGCAGATCGGCGACGACTTTTTCGCCCAGCAAGGTCACGAAAAAAAAGCGCAGCGCGGTTGCCAGCGCGAGCACCACGGCAACACCGAATAGCGCTAGGAAATAACGATTGATCGTGCCCGCATCGGACTGCGCAAAGCCGTGATCGATCATGTAGCGCACTGCCAGTGGCAACACCAGGGTGGCTACGGAAGAAACCACGAGAAATCCAAGCCAGCCCGCGACGAGTTTGCGATACGGCGTGAGAAACGGCAGCAGCAGGCCGAGCGAACTCAGGCGACGGGCAGGGCGCGGATCGCTATCGATATTGCTCATGGGGTTTGCTGTGTGGCAAGGTAGGTGGTCTGGACTTTGCGGGCGAAGCGGCGGAATTCAAGGTTGCGAGAACGTGTCGTGTATCAACGTTGCCGCAGCGTGCCGCGTCCGCGCGTGATATCGCTGAGCAGGTTGCGTACGGCGTCGATCCGTTCGCTCGGTAGTTGAACATGCAGACTCACGTCATCGCTGCCGAAATCTTCTGCGAGAGTTTCCACCTGCATCTCGCCCAAGCGTGCCTGGATCAACGCCAGCGCGTGGAAATCGCACGAAATCATGACTTCGATTTTATCGACGATGGCAATCTTGGTGGCAAGCTGCAGGCATTCCGCCGCGCAGCCGCCATACGCGCGCTTCAGGCCGCCAGCACCGAGCTTGATGCCGCCGAAATAACGAATGACCACGACATCGTCTAACGCAGCTCGCTCATCGCGGCGCACTCACGGCAGCAGTTGGCGCAGATCCGACGTCAATGCGTAGTTCGGATATTTCTCATGGAACAGCTTCAGATTACGCACCGCATCGTCGCGTTTTCCGGCGTGTATTTGTGCGCGAATATTCGCGATCCATGCATCGGGGCCAATGATTGAGGCGGACGGTGCTGCGGCTGGACTTGCCGCACTCGCGGCGGTTGCGTTAACGGCGCCGCCGGTCTGCATCGGCGCTGCGCTGGATGCAGCTCGGGGCGGTGCTGAGGCGAGCGGAGATACAGATTCCTGCAGCGCGCCAGCAACTTGTGGTCTTGCCGGTTCCGCATTACTTCGCGCGCGGATCGCCGCATCACGGCCGGTCGCGATATCGAGTTTGCGCTCGACTGCGTCACGTTCGTCGCGGGTCTGATTCTCGCGGCCCGGAGCAGTAAGTGTTACACGTTGCCTGGCTGCTTCGTGGTCGGATCCCAGTATCGCGACTGATGCTGCGTTTTCCGCGTCCGCACGGCGGACATTAGAACCGGTAATTTCGACTGCCTCCAGTTTTGGTTTTGTCGCCTTGTCGCTATCGGGATTTTCTGCCGTGGGTGTTGGTGCCGCAGCGACAGGCACCGCCTGACTTACCGACAGCGTTTTTTTGTGCGCGTAAGTTGCGCTGCTCATGGTTGCTGCGTCGGCTGTTTCGGGTTTTGCCACAGGCGTCGCTGGCTGCACGGGCGCCGGCACCGAATCATTCGCGACAGATTTCACTGTAGGCACATCGATGCGGCGCACATGGATCACATCGCTGGCGGAAGTTGCCGTAGCTCCCGCGGGCGAACGATCCTGCGCTTGCCAATTTTCCTTGCCGAAATGCAGGGCCAAGGTCGCGGCGAATACGACGCTTGCTGCCGATCCCAAAGCGATCGGCCAACGCGACGGCTTGTAGCGCGGCGTCGGTTTTTTCGCGGGATGCGACAGCGCTGCATCATCGTCTGCGAGCGCTTGCCGTGCCTGCTGCAATATGCGCTGATCGAGTTGCAGATCCGGCTGCGGCTGCGGCAGTTTGTGATACAGATCGACCAGCGGCGAGCGCGACTGTGCGAGGAATTCCTCGATCTCGCGATCGTTATCGTGCGAGGTGCTCATGCGCCGATCCTCTCGCGAATCTTGGCCAGCGCATAACGCAGCCGCGATTTCACGGTTTCCTGGCCGGCACCGGTGATTCTGGCAATGTCTTCGAGGCCCAGGCCGCTTTCAATGCGCAGCAAAAATGCGATGCGCTGTTCCGCCGGCAGATCTTCAAGCACGCGCTGCAAGCCACGCCGTTGCTCGAACTCCGATAACACGCGCTCGGGTTGCTCGGACTCCGGCGCATCCAGCGTGCGCATGATTTCTTCGGTTTCCTCGACACCGGCCTGCGGGCGATTGCGACGATAACTGTCCACGATCAGATTCTGCGCTATCTGCAACAAATACGTGCTGAATTTTGCCTCGGGCCGATAGCGCGCGCGCGCTGCGATCAGGCGGCTCCAGGTTTCCTGAAACATTTCATCAGCGGTGGCGCGATTGTTGGCACTGCGGAAGATAAACCGATACAACATGCCGCGATGACGCTGATACAGCGTCTCGAAAGCGCGCATGTCGCCTTGCGCGTAAGCCAGCATCAATTGCTCGTCCGTCGTTTCTTCCGCCATAGGGCGGGCAGAGTATGCGAAATCGATGCCAGCGGTAAGGGGGTGTGATGACATAAGTCGATGTAACGCAGCATGCCGGCGGGCAGGGTTAGCAAGCCGCCGCAAATATTGGCGCAGCCGGCGTCTCATGCGCTGCGATCAGGACATGCCAAGATCGCATATCATGATCGTGCCACGCGGCAGCTGCGCACGCAGCGGCGGCGCATCGACCATCGGAAAACTCGTCATCGAACTGATCCAGAGCAATCGACTCGAAGTGCTGGCCGCACAACTTGCGCAGGCGCTCGTGCAGGCCACGGACGATGTGCCGTTGCAGCCGGTGATTGTGCTCGTGCCGCATCCGGGCATGGCGCGCTGGCTGCGGCGTTGGCTGGCCGAACACATCGGCATTTGCGCTAATATCGAGTTTGTCCTGCCGGCAGTATTTGCATGGCGTGTGCTCGCGGCCCGGCTCGCGCCAGCGCCGCGCGAATCGGTGTATGCGCGCGAAGTGCTGGTCTGGCGCATCGTGCAAATATTGCCGACGCTGCTGGATCGCGTCGAGTTTGCGCCGCTGCACCGCTATCTCGCCGGTGACAATAATTCGACGCGGCTTTATCCGCTCGCCGCACGGCTCGCGGATGGTTACGACAAATATCTGGTGTATCGCGGCGACTGGTTGCTGGCTTGGGAAAAAGGCCGATTGCTCGATCTCGGCGAGGATGAAATCTGGCAGCAGAAACTGTGGCTCGCATTAACGCAGCAAGTTAGCGAGCCGCATCGCGCCGCATTGTTCCAGCGCCTGTTGCAGCAACCTGCACGCTCGCCGCTTGATTCGGATTTTGTGCTGCCGAGTGTGATTCACGGCTTCGGCCTGAGCCAGCTCGCGCCCGTGCATCTGGATGTGCTGCGCTGGTTGTCCTCGGCGCGCCATGTGCGTTTGTACCAGCTCAACTACAGCCTGCATTACTGGGGCGATCTCACCGCTGAGCGCGATCTGGCGCGCTATCGCGTGCGCTGGATACAACTCGGTTTGCCGGATCGCAGTGTTTATCACGATGTCGGCCATGCGCTGCTGGCGTCGTGGGGCAAACCCGGTCGGGATTTTCTGCAGCGACTGCACAACGACGAAACGTTGCAGGAAACCGATGCCTTCGAGCTGATGCTTGGCGATAGTTTACTCACGCGCTTGCAGCGCAGTTTGTTGTTGCTCGAACCGCAGCAATGCACGCAATTGCCGAACGCTACCGATCGCAGTTTGCAGATTCATGCGTGTGCTAATCGACTGCGCGAAGTCGAAGCCTTGCACGATGTATTGCTCGATGCATTCAGCACGGACACAACTTTGATGCCGCGCGATGTGGTCGTGATGGTGCCACGCATCGATGACTATGCGAGTGCGATCGCCGCGGTGTTTGCGTCGCAGCCGACATCGCGCCAGATTCCATTCCGTATCGCCGATCGCGCAATGCTCGATGAGCACGTTGTGCTACAGGGATTCCGCGTGTTACTGGATTTGCCGGAGTGGCGTTTCAGCGCGAGCGAAGTCCTCGGCTTCCTGAGCCAGGCGCCGGTCATGCGTTGTTTCGATATCAGCGAGCAAGAAAAAACGAGCCTCGCACAATGGAGCGACACTGCCGGTATCCGCTGGGGGCTCGACGCATCGTTTCGTGCCGATCTGGGTGTTGGCGATTTTAATGAGCACACCTGGCGCGAAGGGCTGGATCGTTTGCTCGCGGGTTATGCACTGGGCGAGGATATCGATATCTGGCATGGCGTCGCGCCGATTGCCGATATCGAAGGCCAGTACGTGCAGGTGCTTGGCAAGCTCGATACCTTGTTGCAGCGTTTGCAGCAGTTGCGCACCCGCCTGACACGGGCGCAAACGATGGTGCAATGGCAACAATTGTTGCTGGCTGCGCTCGATGATTTTTTCTTGCCCGCTCCCGATGATGATGAAGCCGTCGCGGCATTGGCCGGATTGCGCGCGGCGCTCGGTGCGCTCGCGACAAATGCCGAACGCGCATCGCTCAATCAGCCGATTGCATTTGCGGCGATGCGCGCGGCGCTCGACGAACAACTTGCCGAGCCCGGTTCGTTCAGTCGTTTCCCGGGCGATGGCGTGACCTTCTGCACGCTGGTGCCGCTGCGTGCAGTGCCGTTCCGTGTGGTTGTATTGCTCGGCATGAATGACGGCGAATTCCCGCGCATCGCGACGCCGAACAGCTTTGATCTGATGCGCCAGCATGTGCGTCTCGGTGATCGCAATACACGCGATGATGATCGTTATCTTTTTCTCGAAGCCTTGCTCGCCGCGCGCGATCGGGTGCATCTGAGTTATATCGACCGCCGCGCCGAAGATGGACAGCCGCGCCCACCGTCAGCGCTGATCGACGAGTTGCTGGAATTTTTTAGCGGCGTTGTAGAAACTGATGCCAATGAAGATCGCATGCAAAAAGTACATGCGGCCTTGTTGCGCCGACATCCGTTGCATCCGTTCGCACGCGAGTATTTTTCCGCAACAAATCTCTTGCAGAGTTTTGCTGATGAATGGCTGCCCGCGGCGCGTAGTGAACCGATAGCGGCAGCGCTGCCGCGGTTCGCTGATGATCGGTCAGCATATGCCAAAGCCCAAGCGCCGGTCGCGATCACACTCGCCGATTTGCAGCGCTTTTTTTCGCATCCGGCGCGCGTGCAATTGCATGATCGTCTTGGCATCGATCTTTACGACGACAGCGCGGAAATCCAGGACGATGAGACGTTTGTGCTGGATGGTCTGGGCGCCTACAACACGCGCGCGGCGATGCTGGAATTCGCGCTGAAACACGGATCGTTGCCCGAAACGTTGCCGGACAGTTTGCGCCTCGCGGGCGTGTTTCCCGTCGGGCCGGTTGCGGATAATGCTTACGCCGCGCATCGCGAGTCGCTGAATCAGCTTGGCAAAGAGATTGGCCATTTCTGCGTACATTCCGACGCGGATGCGCAGAAAACGGCCGCGCTGGATATTGCTGGCATCACGCTGGATGTTACCTGGAATTCTGCGCGCGGCGCGGGTCTGTTGAGTCATCGCGTCGGTGGTTTGCGCGCGCGCGACCATCTGTCGGCGTGGCTGATGCATCTCGTGTTGAGTGCCGTCGATGCATACACCGATGATGCAAAGCCGGTTTATTTAGGTATCAAGAAAGCGCGCATTGAAACCGCGACATTCGCGCGTTTGTCGGTGCCGCAGGCGATGGAAAAATTGCGCGTGCTGATTGATATTTATCGGCGCAGTTTTGCCGAGCTGCTGCCGTTGTTTCCAGAATCGCAATACGCGTTTGTCATCGCGCAGCGCAAGGCCAAGGATGCGCAGGCCGCGGCAACCGAAAGCTGGTACGGCAACGACCATCAACGCGGTGAATATCTCGATGCACATGTGGTCTTGTTCGCGCGCGGACGCGAACCGCTGATCGACGCGGAATTCAAAACACTGGCGCAAACGATCTTCGCGCCACTACTCGATTGCAGCAATGCGGGCGTCGACGAATGAACGTTCAACCGCTGCAATTGCTAACTGCGCCACTGATCGGCACGACGCTGGTCGAAGCCAGTGCCGGTACGGGAAAAACCTATAGCATCGCATGGCTTTATCTGCGACTGCTGCTCGAACAACGTTTGCCGGTGCGGCAGATTTTGGTGGTCACGTTTACCGAAGCGGCGGCGGATGAATTACGCACGCGCATTCGCGCCCGACTAGTGTGGATGCGTGCGCGTCTGACAAACTCATCAACAGCTACGAAGGTTGAAGTTGACGCTGATTCGACCGAGCAAACGTTGTTCGATGGCATCATCGCCAACTGCGCCGCGCTCGATATTGGCCGTGACGAAATTGCTGTGCTGCTCGATCTGGCGGTGCCGGGTTTCGATGAAGCGGCGATCCATACAATTCATGGCTACTGCCGTCGGGTGCTGGCGGAATTTGCACTGGATGGCGGTGTGCCGTTGCGCCTGAGCGAGCCGGGTAATGAAGTTGCGTTGCGGCGACACTTGGTCGAAGATTTCTGGCGACGCGAAATTCATGCCGATGATCCGATCCGCAGCGGCTGGCTGCTACGTTGTTTCGATCAACCGCAGACATTGGTGCAGGCGATTCGCGATCTCATTACTCTGCCCGATCATGCGCGTGCGCCACGCGATCCTGCGCACGAATTGCGGCTGCTCGAAAGCACCACGGAGCGCGCCTTCGAAAATGCACGCAACATGTGGTCGGCTGACGCCCCGACGCATCTCGAAACGCTGTTCGCCGACACGGCGTACGGCATGTCGCGCGCCGAGACCAATGGCATGGATGCAGCAACGCTGCAAACCCTTTGCAGTGAGCTAGACGACTATTTTTCGCGAGGCAATTCGCTCGTTTTGTTTCCCAAAGCAGGCAATATTTTTCGACCCGAGCTGCTCGAAAAAAATCAGAATGCTTCGGCGCGCGACAAGGGCAAACCGTTGCCGCAGGATGTGCTATTGACTGCGCTGGGCGAATTATCGGAATGCGCGGAATCCATAGTGAAAATGCATGCGGCAAAGTTGCTGGTAGATGCCAGCGACTATGTACGTGGAGAAATGAAACGCCATGAGGAAATCAGCGTATCGCTTGGTTTCGATAGTCTGATCGGGCGATTGCACGACGCGCTTTGCGGCGAAGATGCCGAGCGCCTCGCGACACGTTTGCACGATCGTTATCCGGTCGCGCTGGTGGATGAATTTCAGGATACCGATCAGCGTCAATACGCCATCTTCCGTCGTATTTATGCGCAACGTGGTGTGTTGTTGATGATCGGCGACGCCAAGCAGGCAATCTATGGTTTTCGCGGTGGCGACGTGTTTGCCTACGCCGCGGCGCGGAAGGACGCGCAAGCGCAAGTGTTCACGCTGGATATCAATTACCGCTCCGAACCGGAACTGAGCAAGGCGCTCAACCAGTTGTTCCGTGACCCGCGCACATTTGTGGTCGACTTCACCCCTTGGCGCGATGTGCAGGCCGGTGGTCCGAAGCAGGGACGTTGGTTGCATCCGAGCACACCACCGCTGACGTTTTGGCATGCCGAAGTGACCGACGAATTGCGCGATGCGCGCAAGAGCAAGAACGCCATCGCCACGGTCGGCAGGCTTGAGCAAAAAATCGCTGGCAGCGTGGCGAGCGAAATCGTGCGCTTGTTACACGCCGGTGCGAAACAGCAAATTGTGTTCGATCTGCCTGTTCCAGCGACAGCGCAGCGCGGTCTGCGCGCCGGTGATATCGCCGTGCTCGTGGTCAGTCACAAACAGGCGCTGCTAGTCGAGACTGCATTACGTTTGCGCGGTGTTGCGGTATCGCGGCGTGCGCGTGAAAGCGTGTTTGCCAGCGATGAAGCGCATGAGTTGATTCTGCTGCTGCGCGCGTTGCTCGAACCGACTCGCGCGGCAAAATTGCGCGCAGCCTTGACCACGCTTTTGTTCGGCCTCAATGCCGCCGCGTTGCAGTCACTCGATGCCAGCGATGAGGCCTGGGAAATCACCTTGCTGCAATTCGCAACACTGGCAACGCGCTGGCACGAACAAGGCGTGCTGAGTCTGATCCTTGAAATATTACGCGTAGCCGCACCACGCTTGTTGCCGATGCACGATGGCGAAAGACGCATCGCGAACTACTTGCAGCTCGGTGAACTGCTGGATCAAGCGAGCACGGAATGCGCTGGGCCCGCCGCGCTGCTGGCATGGCTGCAACAGAATCGCCTCGCGCCAGATACCGAAAACAAGACGCAATTGCTGCGCCTCGACAGCGATACGCAAGCGGTGCAGGTCGTCACCATTCATTCCAGCAAAGGGCTTGAATATCCGATCGTGTTCGCACCGTTTTTGTGGAAGGGAAAAAACAAAAAAAATTCGGTGCAGGTTCCAGTGATCAGTCACGATGAAAACTATCGTGTCGTGGCCGATCTCGGTACACCGCAGTTGGCCGCGCGAGCACGTCAGCGCGAGCTGGAAAATTACGCCGAATCGATACGTCTGGCGTATGTCGCCTGCACGCGTGCGATCAATCGTTTGTACCTTGTGTGGGGCAACACCGATGCCGGTGCGTATTCGCCGTTGCTGCGCCTGCTCGATCCGCCGAGCGCGGACAAACGCCATGCGCTCGCAACGCCCGAGGAGGCCATCGTGGCCAAGCGATTGGCTCGTTTGCGCGATGACAGTACTGGCGCGATCGATATCTGTGCCTTGCCCGAACCTTCCACAGAACGCTGGCAGGCGCAATTCGATTCCACGCCGCTACACGCGCGCCCATTCACGCGTTCGTTGTTCGATGCGCGGCGCACCTTGAGTTTCACGCGCCTCGTGCAAGGCATGCATGTGACGCATGCCGCCGATCACGATGCGGTGGTGCAAACACCGATCGCGCTCGATGACTCTCCTGCGTCGGTATCGTCGCTGTTGCGGGGTGCCGAATTCGGCGAATGCCTGCATCAGATTCTCGAACGCATCGATTTCAGCAGCGACGATGTGATTACGTTACGGCGCATTATTGCCGAGCAGGTGCAGCGCGCCGGATTCGCTGCCGCGAGCGAGGTGCAATTCCTCGCGCTGGTGCGTGCAACGCTCGATGCGGAGTTGCTGCCGCGCCTGCGCCTGCGCACATTGCCGGCGCAATCGCGAGTGGCGGAAATGGAGTTTCATTTTCGC
>JAYVTP010000357.1:0-2619 GCA_043788685.1 Pseudolysobacter sp.
TTGTGCACGGCTTCGAGAATGGTTTCGATCGCTTCTTCGTTGGATTTCAGGTTCGGCGCGAAGCCGCCTTCATCGCCGACCGACGTGGACAGTCCGCGCGATTTCAATACACTTTTCAGCGCGTGAAAAATCTCCGCACCCGCACGCAAGGCCTCAGCGAAATTCGGCACGCCGACTGGCAGCACCATGAATTCCTGGATATCGACATTGTTGTCGGCATGAGCGCCACCGTTGATGATGTTCATCATCGGCACCGGCAACACCGCCGCACGCGAACCGGCGAGATGTTTCCACAACGGCAGTTTTTTCGATGCCGCGATCGCATGCGCATTCGCCAGCGAAACGCCAAGCAACGCATTCGCACCGAGCCTGGATTTGTTCGGCGTGCCGTCAAGCGCGATCAGTTTCTCATCGAGGCCGCGCTGGTCTGCTGCATCAAAACCTTTCAGCGCTGACGCAATCGTCGTGTTGACGTTGGCCACGGCGTTGCGCACGCCCTTGCCGAGATAACGCGCCTTGTCGCCATCGCGCAACTCGACCGCCTCGCGCGAACCGGTCGATGCACCGCTCGGCACCATCGCGCGACCGAACGAGCCGTCGCTCAGTGCGACCTCGGCTTCGAGGGTGGGATTGCCGCGCGAATCGAGGATTTCGCGGGCATGGATTCGAATGATATCGGTCATATTCTAGCCTTCACTATTTTGAATTTTGTAATGTGGCAGACGTTTGAACACTTCCTACGCCACCTAGGTGAACATATCTCGGCGATAAGCCGTGCTTAATGGATAAGTGTTGGCAAAGACCAGCCAAATCTGGAAACAAAGATGCCGCATTTACACCAATTACATCTAATTCTTTCAATAGGGAAAAGCGGAATCCCGAGGGAACTACCAACTTTCTGACTTGGTTCGGAACCTGCAAGGTTTTCTCAAGAGAAACTGCCTCTCCGTCATCCTCCCAGTAGCGATGAACGGAAAAAAGGCCCTGCTGCGCGGCGAGCCTGCGATCAAAATATACTGGCTGATAGATACGCATCCTATCAATCTGCAGCGGCTGCTCTCTTGCAACTTGTTGATCACACACAAAGTCATTACTTTGGGTCTTAAGTGCCCAAACCGCTGAATCGGTAAGCTCTTTTCTCTTAGACGCATCCGAGATTGCAAACCATAGCGCAGTTAATGCATTTCGAGTCCAATCTAGAAAACGCGTCGGCGCGCCATAATGTTGTATCAATGCTAGTAGTTGCCAGTCATTTTCCACTCGCTCCGAATAGACACTGGGCAGTCGCAATTTCAGTTCACTAATAATTTTTTGCTCAACGTGCCGTGGGTCTACCTTCTCATCATTTCTGGCGATACTTGGTAGTAACTCCCACTTTTCATCTGCTTGGCCTCGGAAAATAAACCCGCCCATTTGATGGAACCCAAATGCCCATTCGAGATACGCGCTGAGCGTTCCAAATTCCAAACAGAGCTTGCTCTTATCAACCTCATGGTTCATTGCGCGTCAATGACTCCGTCGCGCTTAATAACCCCATCAATTTCCATCAGGGTTTTCAAAAGCGACTCCATCTTCCCCAGTGGCCAGGCATTCGGCCCATCGCTGAGCGCCTTTGAAGGATCAGGATGCGTCTCCATGAAGATGCCGGCCACACCCACCGCAATCGCCGCGCGCGCGAGCACTGGCACAAACTCGCGTTGTCCGCCCGATGTGCTTCCCTGCCCGCCCGGCAGTTGCACGGAATGCGTGGCGTCGAACACGACCGGGCAACCCGTGTCGCGCATCACCGCGAGGCTGCGCATGTCGGAGACGAGATTGTTGTAACCGAAACTCGCGCCGCGTTCGCACACCATGATGTGCTGGTTGCCGGTGGCGCGCGCTTTCTCGACGACATGCTGCATGTCCCACGGCGCGAGGAACTGGCCTTTCTTGATGTTGACCGGTTTGCCGGCGGCGCAGACCTTGTGGATGAAATCGGTCTGACGACACAGGAAGGCCGGCGTCTGCAACACATCGACGACGGCGACCACTTCATCCATCGGCGTGTATTCGTGCACGTCGGTCAACACCGGAACGCCGATCTGACGTTTTACTTCGCTGAGAATGCGCAGGCCTTCTTCCAGCCCTGGGCCGCGAAAGCTACCGCCGGACGAGCGATTGGCCTTGTCGAAACTCGATTTGTAGATGAAAGGAATACCGAGTTTGGCGGTGATTTCCTTGAGTTGACCGGCGGTATCGAGCGCGAGTTGTTCCGACTCGATCACGCACGGGCCGGCGATCAGGAAAAACGGTCGGTCGAGTCCGACTTCGAATCCACACAGATGCATCATGCGATCGCCTCTGCCAGACGCGGTGCGTTGCGGTGCGCCTTGTATTCACGCGCGGCTTTGACGAAACCGTTGAACAACGGATGGCCGTCGCGCGGTGTCGAAGTGAATTCCGGATGGAACTGGCACGCAAGGAACCACGGATGATTGCGCAGCTCGACCATTTCCACGAGCAGGTCATCCATCGACTTGCCGGCGATCACGAGACCGAGATCCTCGAACTTCTGCCGGTAGCGATTGTTGAATTCGTAACGATGGCGATGGCGTTCGCGAATCACGTCCTGACCATACA